>JAISZF010000013.1 GCA_031269415.1 Clostridiales bacterium | reverse complement strand
TGGTCGTTACAGCCGAAAGTGGTAGACATGGTTAAGTATATTGCTTAATCAGGTTGAACTTTAAAGAAGAATATAGGGTTCCTATGTTTTCCTATGTTTTTCATAACGGAACAGGGCGTAAGAATCCGCAGGGAGATCGGGTATCTGCCCAGCGAGGTGTGCTTTCATTTTGTTCCTGTCTGTCGTGGGAATCATTAATTACAGCAGCATGGCTTCTTCCGGCGACGAGTTCCAGAAGATGATGGACAGCATGCCGCCCGTGCTGCTCAGCATCGCGGCAAATGCGGTCGGCGGGACGCTGACTATTGCGTTGGGCACGCTGTTTTACTCCAAAGCGTTGGTTTTTATGGGAGTGGATGGCTTTTGGAGGGTATTTAGCCCATTCCTGTATTTTGATCCCAACAGCTATCTGTTCGGCGGAGGGATCGAGCCGGTGTTTTTGCTGGCTACGGCAATCTTGCTCGCGGGCAGCCTCGCGGTAATTTTTACTGCCTTAGCAGGTTTGGCCGATACGCCAAAACCAACCCCTCAATTTGCATTCGGGAATACACGTCAACAAAATTCAGCGGCTCGTCCCAAATATAAAGGCGCGCTTGCGCGCAGCTACTCATTGTTGAGCCGTCAAAGCCGGTTCCGCACCAAACGGGAGGAAAGCCCAAAGTTGAGCTTTCCTCCCGCACGATTTTGTGCTATGCTTCTAATCGCGGACAAGTTCCGCGATTATGACCTCGCAGGCGATGAGTTTGCCGCTATCGTGATATTGAAGTAGAATTTACTTTTTTATCACAATAGCACGAATATACTATTCTGTGGAGGCGATGGCGCAGTGAAGGAACAAATTTACACCATCCCTGTTATGGACGCGTTCAGGTCCGCCGCTGACGAAAAGTCCTGCCCCATATGTATAATGAAACGCAAACTGGAATCGGCTAGTCTGGAGTATACTCTGGGGCCGTCCTACATGGAGGACGACGCCCGCGCCGAAACGGATAGGACGGGGTTTTGCGCCGCTCATTGGGAAAAGCTGTACGCCGCGCAAAACCGGCTGGGCCTGTCGCTCATAACGCTTACGCATGTGCGGCATATAATTCAGGTAATGGATAAACGCCGGAATGCGAACCCGATTAAGCGTTCGGGCATTTTTTCAAAATCCACGGATCCGCCCGCTCCCTTATACGACGGCTTGCGGGGTATAGAAAGCGGCTGCTGTATCTGCGCGCGCGTCGGTGAGTCACTTAACAGATACATTGACACAATGTTCTCGATGTGGCCTAAAACGCCTGAGTTACATACGCGGGCGGAGGATTGCGGCGGGTTTTGCCTGACGCATTTTGTCACGCTGTTAAACCAAGGCCCGCGCAAGCTTAATGAACGCGGCTGGCGTGAGTTTCTTGACGCGGTTTACCCCATACAGCGAAAAAGTATGGAAACACTCGAGGCGGATCTGGACTGGTTTATCAAAAAATTCGACTACCGATACGCGGACGAGCCTTGGGGCAATTCCAAGGACGCCTTGCCTAGGGCGCTGAGAACCGTCGGCGGAATCGGGAAAAAGGAAGATGGGAATGTCTGAATATTTGAAGAATTTCCTGGCCGTCGAGGGGAAAAAGCTCAAAGAGATGACCTTCAAAGAAAAAGCCGCTTATATATGGGAGTATTATAAGATACCCATAATAGCGGTTATTGTTGTTCTGTTCATCGCGGGCAGTATTATCGATTCGGTCTGGATTCACCCGCCGAAGAAACTCTTCCTGCAAATCGGGTTTTCCGGCGGATACGTGGCCGACGAAAGCATGAACGCCTTAAACGCCGCCCTCACCGAAGCCATTATGACCCCGGAGGAACGCGAAACGCTGCAGGTGACAGGCACACTTTTCATGTACGGTTCCGGCGATCCGCAGATGGATATGGCGAATCAGGCGAAATTCGCGGCGATGATCGCTTCCAATGAGATTGACTTATTGGTAATGAGCCTGGAAGAACTGGAGTCCTCCGCCGCGCAGGGCTTATTGCTGCCCCTGACTGATGTTCTGCCGGAGAGTGTGCTTTCGAGCTTATCGGATAGGCTGACGCAGGCTGTGAACGACAGCGGTGAGCGGGCGGATTTTGCCCTCAAACTTGACGGCTGCGAGGTGTTTGCCGAAAACGGCCTGATTGCGGACGGGCAATGCCTGGGCGTGATCGTCAATTCCATACAGCAGGATCACGCGCTTAAGGCTATTGAGTATATTTTTGGCTTATAACTTCTAATCTGAAATTGGAGGAGATGCCCATGATTCACCTGAACATAGACGGCCGTGAGGTGAAATGCGAACAAGGCCGCACAATTCTGGATGCGGCGCGGGAGAACGGAATAGATATTCCAACGCTGTGCCACGACGAACGCGTTAAATCATACGGCGCGTGCGGGCTGTGCATGGTTGAGATCGACGGCTCGCCGCGGCTGATACGAGCCTGCGGAACCGTCGCGGCGGGTGGCATGATAATACGTACAAGTACCCCGCGAGTGCTAAGGTCTCGCAAGATGACCCTGGAACTGCTGCTTTCGGACCACGCCGGCGACTGCCGCGCGCCGTGCTCGCTGAACTGCCCCGGCCATACGGACTGCCAGGGGTATGTGGGGCTGATTGCCAACGGCCGCTTTGAAGAGGCTTTGAAACTGATAAAGGATATCATTCCGCTGCCCGCGTCCATCGGGCGCGTATGTCCGCATCCGTGTGAAAAGGAATGCAGACGGAAACTGGTGGAGGAACCCATTAACATATTGCATCTCAAGCGATTCGCCGCCGATTGGGATTTAGCCTCAGCGCGGCCTTATCTGCCGGATGTTGAACCGGATTCGGGTAAGCGCGTCGCCATAGTCGGCGGCGGACCCGGCGGTCTGTCCGCCGCATATTATCTGCGTCAAGGCGGGCATGAAGTTACCGTGTTCGACGCAATGGACGAGATGGGCGGCATGCTGCGTTACGGCATTCCCGAATACCGTCTGCCCAAGGCTGTGCTTGACGCGGAGATAGATATAATAAAGCGGCTCGGCATAAATACGCGGAATAATGTACGCCTCGGGCGGGACGTCACCCTTGCCTCGCTCAGGACGCGTTACGACGCGGTAATACTCGCCGTCGGCGCGTGGCGTTCCATGCCCATGGGCTGTCCCGGCGAGGAACTGGGCAGCGTGGTCGGAGGCATAGACTATCTTCGCGAGGCCGCTCAGAATAACCCTGTTTATAGAGGCAGCCGGGTGGCTGTGGTAGGCGGAGGCAATACGGCCATGGACGCCTGCCGCACGGCGGTACGGCTGGGCGCGGATGAGGTGTTTACGCTCTATCGCCGCACGCGGGAAGAGATGCCCGCGGAGGAAATCGAAATAACCGAGGCCGAACAGGAAGGCGTGGTTTTTAAATATCTGGTTAACCCTATAGAGTTTACGGGTGAAAACGGCGTTGTGACAGAGGTGAAACTCCAAAAAATGACGCTGGGCGAGCCCGACGCCAGCGGCAGGCGCGCTCCTGTCCCGCTGAAGGGTGAAACGGAAACCCTGAGTGTGGATTTAGTTATTATAGCCATTGGCCAGGGGCTGGATCCGACCGGTTTAGAGGAAGTGGAACTGACCCGGCGTAAGACCGTCGCGGCGGACGAGCGTACATTTGAAACAAA
>JAISZF010000235.1 GCA_031269415.1 Clostridiales bacterium | reverse complement strand
CGGCTGCCAGATGAACGCGCACGATTCCGAGAAACTGGAAGCCATGCTCCTTCAAATGGGATATACGCTGATATCCGACGAACGTCAGGCCGATTTAGCTCTTATAAACACCTGTTGCGTCCGTGAAAACGCCGAAAACAAGCTGTACGGGCATCTGGGCTTGCTAAAAGGCGTAAAGAACGGCAACCCGGAAATGAAACTCGCGGTCTGCGGCTGCATGACTCAGCGTAATTCAGTCGCTGACAATATTATGCGCGGTTACAGGCATGTTGATGTAATATTCGGCACATTCAATCTGAGCCGTTTCCCTGAGCTTCTGCTCGCCAGCCTGGAATCCGGCTCGCAAATCGCGGATATATGGAAGGAACCGGACTCAACCGATCTGCCCGCCGCCGAACACAGGCACTTCCCAAAAAAGGCCAGCGTCAATATCATGTACGGCTGCGATAATTTCTGTTCCTACTGTATTGTTCCGTATGTGCGCGGCAGGGAACGCAGCCGGCCTGTTAACGATATACTGGAAGAAATAAAGCGCCTGTCGGCGGACGGGGTCGTCGAGGTCATGCTGCTGGGGCAGAATGTTAACTCGTATGGCCGAAGCGGGCGTTACACCGGGAACGGCGGCGCTTCCGACGGGCGTACGAATTTCGCGGAATTATTATACAGGGTCTGTGAGATAGACGGGATTGAGCGTATCCGCTTCATGACCTCACACCCAAAGGATCTCTCGGAGGAACTGATAGAAACCATAAAGGTTCAGCCCAAGGTCTGCAAACATGTACATCTGCCCGTGCAGTCCGGCAGCAGCCGAATATTAAGCCTTATGAACAGGCAATATAGTAAGGAAAGTTATTTGGAACTAGCGGGCCGCCTGAAAGAACGTGTCCCCGGCATCGCGCTTACCACTGATATTATAGTGGGGTTTCCCGGAGAAACCGAAGAGGATTTCGAGGAGACGCTGGATCTTGCCAAACGCGTGCGGTACGCCGGGGTATTCACCTTTATCTATTCCAAACGAGCTGGGACGCCCGCCGCCGTGATGGACGAGCGGACGGACGCGGACGCTGTGAAACGCCGTTTTGACAGGCTGCTGTCGGTGGTCAACCCCATCATTTATGAGGAGAATCAAAAACATGTCGGCCGTGTTTTGAGGGTACTTGCGGAAGGCGTAAGCGCCTCAAACCCGTCGCTGATTACTGGCCGCGCCGACAGCAACGCCCTTGTGCATTTCGCGGCTGATCCCGCGCGCGTGGGCGAATTTGTCAATGTCAGAATTACCGACCGCAAAACTTTCTATCTGACAGGGGAAGATGTACGATGAGCGTATATACAAAGGCAAGGGAACTGACGGACGCGATTCTGGCGTCGGAGGAGTCGTTAAGGCTGGCGGACGCGCGGGCGCTTGCCGAAGAGGGCCGAATATCCGACAATGAACTCAAAGCGGCGGTTAACGACCTGAATGCGCTGATTAACGAGGCGATGGGGATCGTGCGCATGGGCCTCGGTTTAAGCGGGGGATGCGGAAACTGCGCGCGCGGCTGCGAGGGGGAGTGAGATATGGGTCGTTATTCACCGATGATGGAGCAGTATTGGCGTATAAAAAAGCAATACAGCGACTGTCTGATATTCTTCCGTTTAGGTGATTTCTACGAACTCTTTTTCGACGACGCGCCTATCGCTAGCGAGGTGCTGGACATAGCCCTTACCGCGCGCGACTGCGGAATGGATGAGCGCGCCCCCATGTGCGGAGTGCCCGTACACTCCATGAGCTCGTATCTGACGAAGCTCGTGGAGAGTGGACACAAGGTGGCGGTGGCCGAGCAGATGGAGGACCCGAAGCTGGTCAAAGGCTTGGTCAAGCGCGAGGTTATCCGCGTGGTAACGCCGGGCACGCTTATCGATGGCGCGATAGAGGGCGGCAGAAATAAATTCATCTGCTGCGTATACCAGGGCAAACAGCACTTGGGTCTGGCCGCCGCCGATATTACGACCGGCGAGTTTTCCGCCGCGTCGTTCCCGGCGGACGGAATGAAGGAGGTATGCGATGAAATCGCGCGGTTTCAGCCGGCTGAACTCATCGTAAACGAGGGTTTCTCCGAATCCGGGGCGATAGAGAGCCTCTTCGGCTTGAAGCCCTCGGTATACGCGTCGTCGGCGTTTAGTACCGCCAACGCGTATCAGGCGCTTATCAATCATTTCCATACGATTAACCTCCAGGGTTTTGGCATCGAGCGGAGCGACCCTGAGGTCAACGCCGCCGGGGCGCTGTTTACCTACCTGACTGAAACGCAGAAGAATGATCTCTCACACATAACCCTGTTAAGGAAGCAGCGGAACAGCAAATACATGCTGCTGGACGTGTCCTCCCGCCGCAATCTGGAACTGACCGAGACGCTGAACGGCAGACAGAAGAAGAACAGTTTGCTGAACGCGCTGGATCGGACCAAGACCGCAATGGGCGCGCGTTCCCTGCGAAAATGGATCGAACAGCCGCTGACGGATATAGGTGAAATAAACCGGCGTCTGGACGCGGTGGAGGCGTTCAAAGAAAATATGTACTCACGGGAGGAACTGCGCGGGCTGCTGTCCCGCGTGCTGGATATAGAACGGATAATGGCGAGGGTTATCTATCAAACGGCCAACTCGCGCGATCTCCTGGCACTTAAAAACTCGTTTCAGGTTCTCCCGCTCCTGAGCAATCTGCTTGTGGATTTCCCCGCGCCGCTGGTACAGGAGATTCAGACCAATTTTGACACGCTGAATGACATCTGCCAGTTGATTGACGCAACCATCGCCGACGCGCCTCCGGTCAGCGTCCGCGAGGGCGGTTTCATCAAGGATGGGTGTAACCAGACGCTGGACGATCTGCGGAAAGCCAAGGATGGCGGTTCGGAGTGGCTGAAGGAATACGAGCTGAAGGAACGCGAGCAGACAGGCATACGCAAATTGAAGGTGAGTTATAACCGCGTATTCGGTTATTACATAGAGATCTCGAACGCCAACAGGGTTTCGCTGCCGGATCGGTATATCCGCCGCCAGACGCTCGCCAACTGCGAGCGCTATGTCACGAGCGAGCTGAAAAAGATAGAGGACATGATTCTGGGCGCGGATGAAAAGATCGTTACGCTCGAATATGAACTCTTTGTCTCCCTGCGCGGGATGGTCGCCGCCGAGGTGACGCGGATTCAACTGACCTCCTCCATGATCGCCGCCGTCGACGCCCTGCAAGCCCTTGGCGACGCCGCCGATCATTTCCGATATGTAAAACCTGAGATGGTCTCGGACGGTTCTATCGTTATAAGCGGCGGGCGTCACCCGGTTATCGAGCAAATCACGGATATGTTCGTGCCGAATGACGCTCTGCTGGACTTGCGCGACAATCAACTGGCTATAATCACCGGGCCGAACATGGCGGGGAAATCCACTTACATGCGTCAGACCGCGCTGATTGTGCTTATGGCGCAGGCGGGCAGTTTCGTGCCGGCGAACGGGGCGCGTATATCCGTCGCCGATCGTATATTTACCCGCGTCGGCGCGTCGGACGATCTGGCTACAGGCCAGAGTACATTTATGGTGGAGATGTCCGAAGTCGCCAATATCTTGAACAACGCCACGGAGAACAGCCTGCTGATTCTGGATGAGATAGGTCGGGGGACAAGCACTTTCGACGGACTGTCCATCGCGTGGTCGGTTTTGGAATATATCAGCGGGAAGATCGGGGCGAAAACCCTGTTCGCCACGCATTACCACGAACTGACCGAACTGGAGGGCAAACTGCCGGGGGTTAAGAACTACCGCGTCGGCGTTAAGGAAGAAGGGGAGGACATCATTTTCCTCCGAAAGATCATGCGGGGCGGCGCGGATCACAGCTACGGCATACAGGTGGCGAGGCTCGCGGGTCTGCCCGCGGACGTACTGGAGCGATCGCGGGAGATCTATGACGAGCTGAATAACGCGGATATAACTCATAAGGCCAGCCCCGCCGAAGCCGTGACGCGTATAAGAAGCAGACGCCGTAAACGCGAAACGCCGGACAGCCAGATTTCCATGCGGGAGCTGTTCGAGCTATGAACAGAATCCAACAGTTGGATCAGTTAATGATAAACCGTATTGCCGCCGGCGAGGTAGTCGAACGCCCGCTGTCCGTCGTAAAAGAACTGACCGAGAACTCCATAGACGCCGGGGCGTCCGCAGTTACCGTAGAGATAAAGGACGGCGGCGTCGCGTATATCCGTGTCACGGATAACGGGGGCGGCATTCCAAAGGAGGACGCGCGGACGGCGTTCCTGCGGCACGCCACCAGCAAGGTGTCCGAACCCGACGACTTGTACCGCATAAATACCCTGGGCTTTCGCGGCGAGGCTTTGTCCAGTATCGCGGCGGTGTCGCAAGTCGAGATGGTAACGAAAACCGCTTACGATATCACTGGCCTGCGCCTGCTGTTGAGCGGCGGCGAGGTCGTAAGCGAGCAGGAAACAGGCTGCGCGGACGGCACCAGCGTGGTGGTCAGGAATCTCTTTTCCAATACCCCGGCGAGGCTGAAATTCCTCAAAAAACCCGCCTCGGAGGGCGCGCTTGTCTCGGATTTCATGGAACGCCTCGCTCTGTGCAGGCCGGATATAGCGTTTAAATATATCAATAACGGAAACATCGCTCTGTCCCTCACGGGGAACGGCGAGCTTAGGGCGGCCATTCTGCGCGTATACGGGCGCGAGTACGCAAACAGACTGATTGAGATAGTCGAACGCGGAAATGACATGATCCTGTCCGGATTTATCGCCAAACCGGAACTCTCCCGCTCTAACCGGTCGCGGCAGAATTTCTTTATAAACGGCAGGTACGTAAAGAGCGAATTGGCTCAGGCGGCAATAGAGGAAGGTTACGCGGGAAAGCTGATGACGGGGCGTTTCCCTGTGTTCGTCCTGAATCTGCGCGTTCGTCCTGAAACTGTGGACGTAAACGTTCACCCCAATAAGTTGGACGTGCGCTTCAGTGATGAGGAAACGGTTTTTGCGCTCATTCGGGACGCTGTAAGCAAGGCGCTCAGCGGGACTGTTATAATCCCCGAAGCGACGGCGGCGGCTCAGCCGGAAAAACCGCGCGCGGAACAAGTTTATGAACGCGCGCCGCTGCCCTTAACAAAACCCAAAGTAAGCGAGGCCTTTGAGCCGCCGGAGGAACCGACCCCGCCAAAGCCTTATATACCGGAGGAACATCCCGCGCCAAAGCTTTTTTTACCGCGGTACAGGATCATCGGCCAATTCTTTCAGACATATTGGATTATTGAATCCGGCGAATCCGTCTACATAATTGACCAGCACGCCGCACACGAACGTATATTGTTTGAGGAAATAAAAAAAAGACTACAATCAAAAGAGAGGGCGTCGCAGCGCCTTGTTCAGCCCATCGCTCTGAATCTCACACCCTCCGAGCGCCAGGTAATGGACGAAAACAGGGAGTTGATTGAATTCTCCGGATTCGAGATGGAGGATCTGGGCGGCTCAAACGCGGCGATCCGTTCCGTTCCCGTGTTGTTAAAGGAACCTGAGAGTGCCGGATTCTTCATTGAAATGCTGAACAGACTGAGTAATATCGATCCGGCTGAAACAGATCCCTATGATCTAAAACTGGACGCCATAGCGCAAATAGCCTGCAAGGCGGCGGTTAAGGCGCGGGATCGGCTGAGTTTCGCCGAGGCCAGGGCGCTGGTGGAGCGGATGCTGGCCCTGCCGAATCCCTTCACATGCCCGCATGGCCGCCCCACCACAGTGGAGATGACAAAACAGGAATGGGACAGGAAATTCAAACGGACATAACCTATTATATAACTGGCCCCACCGCGTGCGGCAAGACGGGGACGGCGATAGAACTGGCGAAACTTACGGACGGCGAGGTGGTTTCAGCCGATTCAGCCCAAATCTATAAATATATGGACATTGGAACCGCTAAGCCGACATTTGAGGAAACACAGGGCATACGCCACCATCTGATTGACGTGTTGGAGCCGGATGAGGAATATTCGGCGGCCATATTTCAAAAAATAGCGCGCGCCGCGATAGACGATATAAAGAGCCGCGGAAAAACACCGATAGTCGCGGGAGGCTCCGGGTTCTACCTCAACGCCTTGCTTTATGACGTGGCCTTCGCCTCCGGCGAACCCGACAAGGCGGCGCGTGAAAAATATATGCAAATCGCTTTGGATTATGGTAAAATGTATTTGCATGGCTTGCTGCGACAGAGGGATCCCGAATCCGCGGCCGCGATTCATCCGAATAACGTAAAGCGGGTGATCAGAGCGCTGACTTTTTTTGATGAAACAGGGATTAAGCTGTCGTCGCACAACGCGGAGGAATCGAAAAGGCAGGCGGCGAACGACGCTCGGCTGTTTATTTTGAATATGAGCCGTCCCATGCTCTATGATCGCATAAACCAAAGGGTTGACAGCATGTTTGACAGAGGCTTGGCGACAGAGGTGGAGTGTCTGATCGGCAGGGGTTACGACGAACGCCTGACATCCATGCAAGCGCTCGGATACAAAGAGACAGTGGATTACCTCAAAAACCGCTGTACATTAGACGAAACAAAAGACAGAATAAAACGCGCCACAAGGCATTTCGCCAAGCGTCAACTCACATGGTTCAGGCGCGAACGCGCCGGCGTTTGGATAAATATTGATGATTTACAGCTTACTGATCTAATTGGCATGGCTAAAACATCTAATATCTGGAAATAACTATATGTAGGCGCCAGAAAGAAGGGGATGCGAATGAGCGGCAAAAACTATCAGGACCTCATACTTAACCAGGTCAGAAAAGACAGCATGCCGGTTACGGTTTTTTTAACCAGTGGATTTCAGATAAGGGGCGTAATTAAAGGGTTTGATAATTACGTAGTGGTGATAGAGTCGGAGAATAAGCAGCAAATGGTTTACAAACACGCGATATCGACCATTATCCCGCTAAAGTACTTAAATATAATGGGCGCCGGCGGAAATGATGATGATTAAAGGGTAAACACAAAACCGTGCGGTTATGCCGCACGGTTTTTTATTCTGTTAATCCAGATACGTAACCTTGCTGTAATCCGGGCTGTAACTCCGCCCCGCCGCGCCGTCCTCCGCCGTGCCCGCGGCGACGGAAACGCCATACTCATACCCTTCGGGTATCCGCAGTTTTTCTCTCCACTCTCCCGCCTTATCTCCCTGAAAGACCATACCGGGCAGACCGAGGATCACGCTGTCCAAGCCGATGGCCTTGGCGGCGATCGCTATGTTCTCCGTCAGGATGCCCGCGTCCATATATGGCTTGCTGTCGCTTGGGATCAGCACCAGTATCAACAGTGGCGCGTGATACAGCACGGTCCCTCCACGGCTCACGATGCGATCATAGGCTTCCGGGGCCAGTGTTTTCAGCGTTTCAACCACAGCCTTGTCAAACCCCGCCAGCAGTTCCGCGTTTGTCACCACATTCAGCAGCCACGGCTGTTTGTTGTTCGCGCTGGGCGCGGCCAGCGCGGCGTCAACCAAAGTGGAGATTTGCTCCGCGTTCACCGGTTTGTCCGCCTTATAGGCGCGTATGGAGCGCCGAGCCTGAATAACGTCTAGTGTTTGGTTGGTCATTTGTACGCGAGCCTCCCTGATTAAGCTTTTAGAAAACAGGCACCACCCGGATTTGAACCGGGGATAAAGGTTTTGCAGACCTCTGCCTTACCACTTGGCTATGGCGCCATAAATGACCCGTAGGGGAATCGAACCCCTGAGCCAGCCGTGAAAGGGCTGTGTCTTAACCGCTTGACGAACGGGCCATAGAGCATTATTATACGGAATTTCAGCGGTGTTGTCAAATGTTTTTTTTCTGTATTTTTTGTGCCGCCCTACCCTGTGTTGACAATATAAACTTTAATTAGTACTATTAAATAAATATAAAAACTTAAAGGTATAACCCAATATGCCGTCGTTCGATGGAGGTGAGCGATTTGACCGAATATCTAAAGATAACTTTGGACTGTATGAGCATGGTCAATTTTGCCATGCAACAGAATCACATCAATCAATTGAAGAAATATACCGTAGGGCTCAAACGGAAGGACGTGGCGGCGGAGCAATCGCTCATTTTTAAGACGGGGATCGATCCCCACGACTGGAAGCGGGGCGATAACTGGGTTTTATCCGCCCGCGAGCGTATAA
>JAISZF010000144.1 GCA_031269415.1 Clostridiales bacterium | reverse complement strand
TATATGCCGACGCCGGGCATTGTGGATATTCGCCTGCTGATAAATAATAACGAGCTGCCTGATGAAACTTTCATAGACGGCTTATTTGAGTTTCTGAAAGCTGAAAAAGTCCGGCCACTGACAGACCAAGTATTAATCGCCGCGCCAGAGATTGTGGAGTACAATATTGATTTAATCTACTATATCCGAGAATACGACCGGAATAACGCGCCTGCCGTCCAACAGCGTCTGGCCGACGAACTCAGCAGTTATATCGCCTGGCAAGGTACGAAAATCGGCAGGGATATTGTGCCGTCCGTGCTTATTCGCAATTTAATGGAAGCGGGCATTAAGCGCGTAATTATAAACTCTCCGGTATTTACAAAGCTGGAACATTATCAATTGGCGCGCGTCGATTCCGTTAACGTCGTGTTCGGAGGCCTGGAAAATGATTAATCTGCAAAACGGACGCACATTCGATTTGCTTCCGCCCAATTTCCGTGACGACCCTAAGATAAAAGCTTTTTGCTATGCGATAGACAAACTGGAAAGCGAAGTCTTTAAACGACTGGCAAAAGCTCTTATTTGGTCAAACTTGCAGCAAGTATCAGAGGAAACGCTTGATTATTTGGCGGCGGAACTTCGCACGCCTTTTTATTTTGACAAAGGCACGAGCATTGAGCGGAAACGCAATATGGTACTCCAAACGTTTGATTGGTACGCGCACTTAGGCACGGCCGAAACAGTTCGCGAGATAATCAAAGCGATCTATCTGCCGTTGGAGGAAGCGGACGCCGAAATCAGAACCGGAGTTGAAATGCCGGAATGGTTTGAATATGGCGGCGCTGCCTATACGTTTAAATTACGAATCGGGCGGATACTGGACGGCTGGCGAGAGTTAGAGGATTTGGTCGCGCTGTTGTTCATGATAAAGAACACTCGCTCTTGGCCGGACGGCGTTACGATGTATCAAAAATGGTCTGCGCATCTTTATTATTGGGGATACAGCGCGGTATTTGACCAAGAGCGGCTTATACCCAAACTGCCGCCAAGTGTAATTAATAAGAGAATCTATTGCGGTCATACGGCATCGATATATGAACGCTATGTGATAGGAAGTTAATATGGCTAATTTTGAATCGGTAGTATTAACAGAAAACGGTTTGCGACTGTTGACCAAGGCGTCGTCCGGCGACGCGGAGGACGTTTTGCGTTTTACGCATATGGCGATCGGTCATGGAATACTTCCAGAAAACGCAAACCCCGAGCAATTAACAGATCTGACCCAAAAGATTACGGACATGGAGATTATTCGGTTTGACATAACGGGGCCGGGCGTTTCGGAAGTAACGGGCATGATTACAAACTCGCAGTTTTCAGAACCCGTGACGGTGTTCGAGGTCGGGGTATACGCGGAGGATCCGGATAACGGCGGCGAAGTTCTTTACATGTACTCCTACACCCGCTCGACCCCGGCATACATTGATCCGCCTAATCCGACGCCGGTAGTTATTGAGATATCGCTTGTGACTATAATCGACGACGCGGAAAACGTGACGGCAAATGTTATTTTCCCGCTATACGCGGGCAGTGTGCGTTACAAAGACGACAATACAAGTCTCGAAGCAAATAATGTTCAGTCGGCTATAGAAAAGCTAAAAGCCTTCATTATCAGTACCGCGAACGCCTTGCAAAGCGCAATAAACGGTATAATCCAAGATGCCGTTACCACCGCCGGAACAGCTCTGTCAAAGAGCGGGAATGCCTTAAACCATCAGAATTACGGGACGGAGGGTACATACACAAAAGTCACGACCAACGCCCAAGGGCATGTAACATCCGGCTCAAATGTCACAGCCGGTGATATTCCTAATCTGGATTGGAGCAAAATAACCACCGGCAAACCCGCGACCCTCGCGGGCTATGGAATTACGGACGCCGCGCCTTCGTCCCATGTCGGAGCGGGCGGAACAGCCCAACATCCACTGGCAAATGGAACTACGGCAGGATTTAGCTTAAACGATTTTACCGCGGCCCTTAAAACGAAGCTGGATGGAATAGCGACCGGGGCAACAAAAGTAACAATTGAAAATGTTCTAACATCCACAGCCACGGCAAACGCTCTTTCCGCCGCGCAAGGCAAAGCGTTACAGGACAACAAGGTCGCTAAAGCCGGAGACACGATGACAGGTACGCTTACCACTCGGAGTGTAAATATTCAGTCTGGTTATGTACTGCAGCATAACGGAACCACTATTATTGATACTTCCGGAATAGTGGCGCGAGCTAAATATAATGACTTAGCCGAATTATTTCCTAAACCTACGGTCGCGACGGTCGGCTCCCAAGGTTCCGCTGATTTAGAACCGGGTGATGTAGTTGGGTACAATTGGGTGGCGGACACAGTTTGTAAAGGGTATAACCAGAATGAGTTTGCCGTAGTTGGAGTGTATTCGGATACATATGGAATGATCCTGGGCGGAGAGGAAGAAAAAACGCTGAAAGAAAATCTCATTACTCATGTCCCTATAGGGCTTACCGGACGCGTTAACGTAAAAGTAACCGGAGCGGTTAACCCGGGAGATATTCTCGTAGCGTCTTCTATACCCGGCGTAGCGTTTGCAAAACGTCATAACTACAGCAAAAAAGTAGGGATTGCGCTTGCGCCACACAGCGGGAGCGAAATAGACAAAATACCTATGATGGTGTCTCGGTAAAGGGGTGATAAAGTGGCGACGAACATCCAATCCGACAAAATAGTACGAACTGAATATAAAGCTCTAAAAGCGCGTATTGTCGCGGAGCTAAACCGCCGAGGGCAGACAAGTACAAATAACCCCTATACAAACGCCGCCAACACGGGCGATATGGCACGTAAAGAGCACTATGAGAAGATTGCCAGGGATGTACATATTATTAACTCCGGCGAAACTTTCCCGGATTTGAGCAGTGGCGACGCTCTGCCGGATAACACTCTGGTGAAAGAATCTCATGTAATATACGCGGATGGATTTATCACCGCGCATGAATCTAAAAACCTGGACTCCACCTCTGGAAGTGATTGCTCCAACGGTTGTGTTGGCGCGTGTGTTACCCAATGCGGAACCGGGGGTGCGTGTACGGGGACTTGCAGCGGTGGGTGCAGTAATACTTGTACCGGTTCTTGCACCGGTTGTACTGGAAGTTGTACGGGTGGCTGCACTGATGCTTGTACAGGCTGCGGCAGCGGTTGCAGTGGCGGCTGTAGTGGTGGTTGTGACGGTTATTGTAGCGGTAGCTGCACGTCCTATTGTGGCGGCGGATGTGTACTAGGATGCTCAAGCAGTTGCGATGGGACATTGAATTAGGGAGTTGGGGGTGCAAAAGGATCGTCTGATAGTTCATGTAGCGGCACCGACAGCACCTAATCACAACATCGTCAATAACAAGGGGGAAATACTTTGAAAAAGCTCAATGCTTCTTTAGCTGTTATGGAATTGCTTGAAGTCACTGGTAATATTAAGGCATTTGTGGAGAAATATAAATTGTTGGAAGAGATGTTAGATTCAGAAAACAAAGGTCTGCTGATAACATCTATAAAATCAAAATATTTAAAGGGATATAAAGATACCCTTCTAGAAGAATTACTAAATGTAATTTATGAGGATGAAATAAAAGCCAAATATGAAGCCAAGTTATTTGTTCTTTCTCATACATCCAATTCCCATAAACTTAATACTGTGACTCAAGAATACGAAGAAATTCTTCAATACGCGCAAACAGACGACGAAAAGCTAGAGGTGCTAGGATTTATTCTATCATGCTATTTAGCTTTATATGACGAAGAAAATATAGCTTCTACGACGACAAGGATTAAAGCTATCCAAGGTATAGCATGATACATAATCCAGCAAAGAATTTTCAGGACATATTTCGCCGTTATCTTGATAATCAAAGCGAAGATTTTAAACATGTGCAAGGGTTTCCAGTTAAGACCATTACTTTTGTCGTCACGGAAGATTGTAATCTTCGATGTTCTTACTGTTATGAATGCGGTAAAAACTACAACAAAGTAATGGACAAAGAAATGGCTCGAAAAGCGGTCGATAAAATTCTTAATCAGAATACAATTCGTAAATACATAGACCCCAATGGGGAAGTGCGAGCGGTAATTTTAGATTTTATTGGCGGCGAACCATTACTGCAAATAGATCTAATTGATTATATCTGTGATTACTTTAAATACCAGGTATTTAAGCAAAACCATCAGTTCCAAAACTACATGTTCTCCATGACCACGAATGGCGTTTTGTATGACGACCCTCAAGTACAGAGATTCATACAGAAAAATCGGCAAAGATTATCTCTTACTATCACCATAGATGGAAAAAAAGAACTCCATGACGCTTGCCGCTTGTTTCCCGACGGAAAAGGCAGCTTTGATACTGTGTACCGCAATATCCAGCTGGCGGTAAGGGAACAAGGCTTGAGGGCTACCAAGGTTACTATTGCGCCGGATAACTTACCCTATCTCGCGGAAAGTATCATATGGCTGATTGAAGATATTGGATTAACAGATATAGCAGCCAATCCCGTCTTTGAAGATGTATGGGAAGGCCATCACGCCCGACAGTATCACAAACAATTAATGATATTAGCGGATTGGTTTTTGTTGGATAAGCGATACGAGAATTGCTCATGTACACTTTTTACTCAAACCATCGGTCGGCCAATGCCACCACAAGATAACCATAACTGGTGCGGCGGAAATGGTTTAATGCTTGCCATTGGTACGGATGGGAATCTATACCCGTGTATTCGATACATGAATTACTCATTACAAAATCAATC
>JAISZF010000140.1 GCA_031269415.1 Clostridiales bacterium | reverse complement strand
TCCATGGGTTCCGGCACCACTCCCGGACGCGTTAAGAAGGGCAAGCATATGCCCGGCCATATGGGGCACGAGAATGTCACCATACAAAACCTTACAGTGGTACGCGCCGAGGGCAATGTTCTGTTATTGAGAGGGCCGATTCCGGGCGCCAAGGGCTCGGTCGTGGTGGTCAGAAACACCGTCAAGTCATAAAAAGGGAAGGAGGAACACAAATGGCAAGCGTATCTGTTTTTAACATGAGCGGCGAACAGGTGGGCGATATCGACTTACCCGACGAAATATTCGGAATCGAAGTCAACGAACACGCCGTGCATATGGCCGTGGTACAATACCTGGCTAATCAGCGCCAAGGCACAAAAAGCGCTAAAACGCGGGCCGAGGTTCGCGGCGGCGGCAGAAAGCCGTGGCGGCAGAAAGGCACCGGACGCGCGCGTCAGGGTTCTACCCGCTCCCCTCAATGGACCGGCGGCGGGGTTGTCTTCGCGCCCAAACCCAGGGATTTCTCAATACGGCTGAATAAGAAGCTGAAGAGGCTGGCGCTGAAGTCGGTTCTTACGTCTAGGGTGCTGGAGAAAAAATTCATCGTGCTGGACGAGTTGAGCCTGTCGGAGATCAAAACCAGGGAAATGAGGAAGATCTGCGACAATCTGAAGCTGACCAAGGCTTTGATCGTTATCAAGGGCAGCGACCGGAATATAATTCTGTCGGCGCGGAACCTGCCGGATATCAAGACGGCGGCGGTCAATACAATCAATGTTTACGATATTCTCAAATACGATACCTTCGTTGTTACCAAAGATGCCGTAAACCAGATGAGGGAGGTGTACGCGTAATGGCGGATCTGAAATACTATGACGTGCTGCTTAAGCCGATAATCACCGAGAAAAGCATGAATCAGATGTCGGACAAGAAGTACGTGTTTTCCGTACACCCCGACGCGACCAAGATTCAAATCAAGGAGGCTGTCGAGAAATTGTTTGACGGCGTAAAGGTCGCGAGCGTCAACACCATGAATTATAAGGGCAAGAAGAAGCGCCGCCGTTATATCGTCGGGATGACCGCCAAGCGCAAAAAAGCCGTCGTCCAATTGACCGCGGCCAGCAAGGAAATTGAAGTGTTCACGGGCATGTAACCTAATTACCGAAAGGAGCGAAACGCTTGGGCGTTAAGCGATATAAACCATACACGCCTTCGAGACGGCACATGACCGTGTCGGATTTCGCGGAGGTGACCAAGGCCGAGCCGGAGAAGAGTCTTGTTACGCACATTAAAAAGACGGCCGGCAGAAACAACCAGGGCAAGATTACGGTGCGCCACATCGGCGGCGGCAGCAAGAAGAAATACCGTATTATAGATTTCAAGCGCGATAAGGACGGCGTTCCGGCCAAGGTGGCCAGCATAGAATACGACCCCAACCGCACGGCCAACATCGCCCTCCTGTTCTATAAAGACGGTGAGAAACGTTATATACTGGCGCCTTTAGGCGTTAAACCCGGCGACACGCTGATGAGCGGCGAAACCGCCGAGGTGCGTCCGGGCAACGCCATTCCTCTGAAAAACATCCCCGTGGGCGCGGAGATTCACAATCTGGAGATGAAACCGGGAGCCGGCGGGCAGTTGGTGCGCTCCGCGGGCAATGTGGCGCAGCTTATGGCTAAAGACGCTAAATACGCCACAGTCAGGCTGCCGTCCGGCGAGACGCGCATGGTTCCCGTGGGCTGCAAGGCGACGGTGGGGCAGCTCGGAAATCTGGATCACGAATTGATTAACATCGGCAGCGCCGGTAAGAACCGTCTGAAGGGCAAACGGCCCACAGTCCGCGGATCCGTTATGAATCCCAACGATCATCCGCACGGCGGCGGAGAAGGCCGTGCTCCAATCGGCCGACCGGCCCCCAGCACTCCTTGGGGCAAACCCGCTTTGGGCTATAAGACCAGAAAGAAAAAGAAGGCTTCCGATAAGTTGATTGTACGCCGACGCGGCAAGAAGTAAGAGGAGGATGTTATGAGCAGATCCCTGAAAAAGGGCCCTTTCATTGATGATCACCTGATGAAAAAGGTCGAGGAGATCAATAAAACAAACAGTAAAACCGTTATCCGGACCTGGTCGCGCCGCTCCACTATTTTCCCGCAGATGATTGGCTTAACCATCGCCGTGCACGACGGCCGCAAGCATGTGCCCGTATATATCACGGAAGACATGGTGGGGCACAAACTGGGAGAATTCGCCATGACGCGCACCTACCGCGGGCATGGCAAAGACGCTGAGAAAAGATCCAAGGTACGATAATTAGGAGGTTTTCCCATGGCAAAGGGGCACAGAACCCAAATCAAGAAGGAGCGCAACGAGGAATTCCGCGATAGGAGGCCGCAGGCGCATCATATGTTCGCCCGCGTTTCCGATTCCAAAGCCCGGATTGTGTTAGATCTGATAAAAGGCAAAAATGTGGGCCAGGCGCTGGGCATACTGCGTTATTCGCCGCGCTACGCGTCCTATCTGATAGAAAAGGTATTGAAATCGGCTATCGCTAACGCCGAGAACAATTTGGATATGGACGTTTCCCGGCTGTTTGTGGAAGACGTTTTCGCCAATCAAGGCCCGACGATGAAGCGGATAAAGGCGAGGGCGCAAGGCCGCGCGTATCGGATCAATAAGCGCACCAGCCATATATCTATCTTTTTGAATGAGCGATAGGAGGTAATAAATGGGCCAGAAAGTTAATCCGCACGGGCTTAGGCTAGGCATTGTCAAGGAGTGGGACTCCGTATGGTACGCCGAAAAGGATTTCTCGAAATATCTTATTGAAGACAATGAGCTCCGGAAATTTATCAAAAAGAAACTCTACGCTTCGGGCGTGTCGCGCATCGCTATCAAGCGCACAACAGACCGCGTGCGCATAACCATCCATACGGCCAAACCCGGCATTATTATCGGCAAAAACGGCCAAGCCATAGACGATTTAGCCAAAGAGCTTCAGAAGATGAGTTCGCAGCGCGTTATGGTGAACGTTGAAGAGATACGCCGGGCCGAATTGGACGCCCAGTTGGTGGCCGAGAATATAGCGCGTGATCTGGAGAACCGCGTTACTTTCCGCCGCGCAATGAAGCAGGCTATGGGCCGTACGATGAAGATGGGCGCGAAGGGCATCAAGACCGCGGTGGCCGGCCGTTTGGGCGGCGCGGATATCGCCCGTACGGAACATTACCACGATGGAACAATCCCGCTGCAGACGCTGCGCGCGGATATAGACTACGGTTTTGCCGAGGCCGATACCACGTACGGCAAGCTGGGCGTAAAGACTTGGATATACAAGGGCGAGGTACTTCCTAAAAAAGCGAAAAAGGAAGGGAGCAACGCATAATGTTGATGCCGAAAAGGGTCAAGAGGCGCAAACAATTCCGAGGCCGCATGACCGGCAAAGCCATTCGCGGCAGTACCATCACTTACGGCGATTTTGGGTTGGTCGCGCTGGAACCCAGTTGGATCAAATCCAATCAAATAGAGGCGGCGCGTATCGCCATGACGCGTTTTATCAAACGCGGCGGCAAGGTGTGGATCAAGATCTTCCCCGATAAGCCCGTAACGGAAAAACCCGCCGAAACGCGCATGGGCAGCGGTAAAGGTTCGCCGGAATACTGGGTGGCCGTGGTTAAGCCGGGCCGCGTAATGTTCGAACTGGGCGGCGTGGAAGAGGCCGCCGCGAGAGAGGCTCTGCGCCTGGCCGCGCACAAACTGCCCATCAGATGCAAGATCGTTTCCAAGGCTGAACAGGAATCGGAAGGTGATAGCGGTGAAAAGTAAGAAATATCTGGATGACCTGCGGGATAAGAGCATAGACGAATTGGGTGTGGAATTGGTCAGCGCGAAGAGAGAACTGTTTAACCTGCGTTTCCAGAACGCTACCAACCAATTGGACAATACCGCCAGGATATATGACGTGCGCAAGAATATCGCGCGCATTCAGACTGTCATTACTCAGAAAAAACTGGGTATAGCCGAATAGAGCTGGAAAGGAGGCAGTTTGTGGAGAGAAACCTTCGCAAGACCAGAACGGGTAAAGTAGTCAGTGATAAAATGGATAAGACCATTGTGGTCGCGGTTGAGAACCATGTGAAACATCCGCTGTACAAGAAGATCATCAAGCGCACGTACAAACTCAAAGCCCATGACGAGAAGAACGAGTGCAAAGCGGGCGATCGCGTCAAGGTGATGGAAACCAGACCGTTATCCAAGGACAAACGCTGGAGATTAGTTACGATTATTGAGAAGGCAAAATAGGGAGGCCCCGCTTTATGATACAGCAGGAAACCAGATTAGTCGCCGCCGATAATTCCGGCGCGAAGGAACTGCTCTGCATACGCGTGTTAGGCGGATCCAAGCGCAAATACGGCAATATAGGCGATATCATTGTAGCCGCCGTTAAAAACGCAACGCCCGGAGGCGTTGTTAAAAAGGGCGATGTGGTAAAGGCGGTAATCGTACGCACGGTCAAGGGCGTAGGGCGGCCGGACGGCTCCTATATCCGGTTCGACGAGAACGCGGCGGTAATTATAAAAGAGGATAAGACGCCACGCGGCACCCGTATATTCGGCCCGGTGGCCAGGGAACTGCGCGAAAAGCAATTTACCAGGATACTGTCGCTTGCCCCGGAAGTTCTGTAAGGAGGCTGATATGAAACTGAAACGCAATGACAATGTGAAGGTTATAGCCGGAAAAGATAAGGGCGCGACCGGCAAGGTGCTGTTTGTTGATCATGGCAAGAACCGCGCGATAGTGGAAGGCGTCAACATGATTACCAAGCATCAGAAACCCAGCCGTACAAACCAGCGCGGCGGCATCGTCCGCAAGGAAGCCCCGATACATGTTTCCAACCTGATGTACCTGCACCACAATAAGCCCACACGTATCGCTTATAAAGTGGACATTACAGAGCGC
>JAISZF010000090.1 GCA_031269415.1 Clostridiales bacterium | reverse complement strand
GTCAGGAACATCTCGACGCAGAACATCCCGACCCCGGCGAATATTTCCATAACCTTGGCCGCCATATCCATGGCGGCTTTATTAATTTCAGGCGAAATGGGCGCGGGCGCGATCGTCTTGCGCAGAACGCTTTCAGCGTGGAAGTTCTGAGCCGCCGGGTAGGTTTTTATCTCGCCGTCCGCGCCACGGCAGGCCAGCACGGAGATCTCCATTATATAGACAACCCAGCTTTCAGCCATCAGGCTGCCGGACAATTTATTAAACGCGGTTTCCGCCGAATCCAGATCGAGTATCGCTATATTGCCCTTTCCGTCATAGCCGCCGAAACGCGACTTCAGCATTATGGGGAAGCCCATGGAATCAATGGCGGCGGCGAGTTGTTCCGGCCTTTCAACGCCGGTAAAATCAGGCACAGGCGCGCCGCCTTCCCGTAACATCTGTTTTTGCGTCAATTTGTCCTGAATGTTGATCAAGCTTTGTGGGGAGGGATAGATAACGTGACCTTCGCGCTCCAGATTTAACAGGCATTGCGCGTTTATATGCTCGAATTCGTAAGTCAGCGCGTCGGAACGGCGCGCCAGTTCACGCAGCGCGGCTTCGTCCTCAAAGCCGGCGACGATATGGCTGTCACTGACGCTGTGCGACGGACAGTCCGCCGCCGGGTCGAGCGTTATAATCTGAAAATTCATTTTCTTTGCCTCAAGGGCCATCATCTTTCCTAACTGTCCTCCGCCGACAATCCCAACGCGAGTCATATTAACCTCCGGCAACGTATATTTGTTCTAAATAATAATCCAGCATATGGATTTTGTCAACGCGGCGTGCTATAATGCTTTTATAGATTTCTCCGCGCCGCGGTAGTTAAAGTTAGGGGTAAGCTTCATGGATGAAGAAAAAAAGACGGCGGAAAGAAGACATCCGCAAGGCATGAGGAAACGTCAGGTTAACCCTCTGTATAATCAAAGTTTAATGCTGTTGTTTTTGGGGTTCTCCATATTTTTAACACTGTGCCTGTATTCAACCACGTTCGGAGGCGCGGCGGGCGAGCTTTTCAGACAGCTCCTGTTTGGAGTCCTCGGCGTCGGCGCGATGATCCTGCCGCCTGTTATGATGTACTTCTCGTTCAACAAACTGTTTTTAAAGCGTAAACGAGCGAAAGGCCGGGTGATTTGGGGTGTATGCGCCCTTTTATGCCTGATCAGCCTCGCGCACGTGATCAGCCGGACAGACAGCCAGGTAGCTTATTCATCCGAGGACGGGCTTTCGAGTACGTATTTTTTAAGCGGTTCTGTGTTCAACGGAGGGGTTGTCGGGGGTACGCTCGGAGATATATTCTATAACGCGATGAGCAAGCCGGGGGCGATCATAACGCTACTGACCGCTTTGATTTCCTCGTACATATTGTTTTCGGGCCGTTCGCTGTCAGGTACGCTGGGAATCGCGTTCAGTTATGTCCGATCTTTTATGGCCGCTGTTCTGGCTTCAATATTTGTTGACGACGAAGAGCAGGCCGTGTACGCCCGGCAGACAAACCCGGCAAAGCAAGGGGCCAAACACATAAAGATCAGGAAAAAGCCGGTTTACGCGAGTACGCGGATGAATATCCCCGCCGCCGCCCCGGCTCCACCCGTTATATTCGAGAAAGCTAAAAGAACAATAAAATCGCGGAATACTCCCGTTCCGGCGCGGACGGATGATAAGATCCTGTTGGTATTTGAGGATTTTCAGCGAAAAAGACCGGTCAGAGCAACGCGTGAAATGAAGAACCGCGAGGTAAAAATCCGCCCAGCGGTTAACGGGGCGATAACAGTACGCGGGCTTGTGGAGGAGAGTACCGCGGAAAGCGCCGCGTTCTCACATCCTGTTTCAACTGACGGCGGTAATCTTATACATAGCCTACCCGAACGTCCGGTCAAAGAAAAACGTAATCCCTTGCCCGAAAAAAAGGTCATATTGGAAGAAATCACCGAAACGGACAAGCCGTCCGACTGGATAGATGAACTGCTCACCGCTCAGGCAATGGCTAAGCCTTTTAATGACTATGACATACCGGATGAAGAGACCTTGTCCGTTCCCAGGGTATACGGACAAGGTTTTGACGAAGTCCAGGACGCGGGTATATTCGATGAATCTATCGAAGAGGAGCAAGTGGAGAGTGTGTTCAGCGTATCCGGCAGGCGCGGCGGGATTGTGCTGAACGACGCCAAGCCCTTGAGATCCATGAGTATACCGGAAGACAGAGACGACGCGGATATTTATAAAAACTATACCATGCCTTCCGTGGAATTTTTAAACCGAAATCCGGGTTTGGGGGCCACGGAATCACGCGCGCAGATTCTGGATAATTCCTACAAGTTGGAGGAAACGCTCCGCAGTTTCAAGGTGGAGGCCAAGGTGATAGAGGTCAGCGTCGGGCCGACGGTCACAAGGTATGAACTGTCGCCGGGTCAGGGCGTTAAGGTCAGCTCTATCGCCAACCTATCCAACGACTTGGCGCTCAGTCTGGCTGCCGCCGGGATCCGCATTGAGGCGCCGATTCCCGGCAAATCGGCGGTAGGCATAGAGATACCCAATAAAGACATGCAGCCCGTGTTTCTGCGTGAGATTATTGAGGACGACGCTTTCAGAAAGTTCCCATCCAAGCTGGCTTTCGCGGTCGGCAAGGATATCGCGGGCAATACGGTGGTCGCTGATGTCGCCAAGATGCCGCATTTATTAATCGCCGGCGCTACCGGCTCCGGCAAGAGCGTCTGCATAAATACATTGATAACAAGTATTTTGTATAAAGCCAAGCCCAATGAGGTTAAGCTCTTGATGGTAGACCCCAAGGTGGTTGAACTGAGCGTGTATAACGGTATACCGCATCTGCTCGTGCCTGTGGTGACTGATTGCAAGAAGGCGTCCGCCGCGCTTAACTGGGCGGTGGCCGAAATGGATATTCGCTATAATCTGTTCGCCGAGACCAATGTGCGTGATTTGAAGAGTTACAACGCCATTAAGGCGGAACGTGGCGAAACCGACGTTCTGCCGCAGATTGTCATAATAATAGATGAGCTGGCCGATCTTATGATGGTCGCCAAGGGAGAGATAGAGGAATTGATCTGCCGGCTGGCGCAGAAGGCGAGGGCGGCGGGCCTGCATCTTATTATCGCGACGCAGCGTCCGTCGGTCGACGTTATCACCGGGCTTATTAAAGCCAATATTCCCTCTCGCCTGGCGTTTTCCGTATCCTCCGGAACCGACTCGCGCACTGTTTTGGATATGACCGGCGCGGAAAAGCTGCTGGGTAAAGGCGATATGCTCTTCCTGCCGGTCGGGCTGAATAAGCCGGTTCGTATCCAATGCGGCTTTATTTCCGACCGCGAGGTGGAGAATATCGTTAATTTCCTGAAAGAGCAGAATCCTGTCTCAACGAACCAGGAAATGTCCGAACGCGTAACGGATATAAACCGCTTAGGCGAGTCCTCCGACGATTTGGATCAATTCTATAACGAGGCGGTTGAATTCCTGATCTCTAAGGGAAAGGGATCGGCCTCCATGCTGCAGCGTCAGTTCAGGATTGGGTATAACCGCGCTTCGCGGCTGATTGAGGAAT
>JAISZF010000071.1 GCA_031269415.1 Clostridiales bacterium | reverse complement strand
TTTAATTTGACCGCTGATCGTTTTAGGCAGTTCGGTCGCGAATTCCACAACGCGGGGATACTTGTACGGTGCCGTATGCGTTTTTACAAAGGTTTGCAGCTCTTTAGCCAATTCCTTGGTCGGCTCATATCCCTGCTTCAGAATGATGGTGGCCTTTACATTGAACCCGCGTACAGGGTCGGGCACGCCTGTGACAGCCGATTCCAATACCGCCGGGTGTTCCGCCAGCACACTTTCCACCTCGAATGGCCCGATACGGTAACCGGACGATTTTATAATATCGTCGTTTCTGCCCACATACCATATATATCCCGACTCGTCGCGGTAAGCGGTGTCTCCGCTGTGATAAAACCCGTTGGCGAATGTGGTTTCCGTGGCTGCCGCGTTACGATAATATTCCCAGAACAGGCCTTTTGGGCGGTCGTCATATATTTCACGCCGCGCGTGAACACAGATTTCGCCCGTTACGCCCGTCTGCGATTCATTGCCCTTTTCATCCGCAATCAGCAGATCATACCCCGGTATGGGCAAGCCCATTGATCCGGGCTTCGGTTCGGTGAACGGATAGAGCGTTCCCACAGTCAAGGCCGTTTCCGTCTGCCCGAAGCCCTCGTATATCTTCAGCCCGGTAAACGCCCGCCATTTGGCGAACGTATCGGGATTCAGCGCCTCGCCGGCGGTACAGCAGTGTTTCAGCGAACTCAGGTCGTATTTGCTCATATCCTCGTTTACGATCATGCGCAGCATGGTCGGAGGGAGACAAAAGGTTGTTACTTTATATTTCTCAAGTTTGGACAGGATATCCGCCGCGTTGAATCTGTCAAAGTCATACGTAAAGATAGCGGTTTCGCCCAGCCACTGCCCGTACATCTTGCCCCACAGCGATTTCAGCCATCCTGTGTCGGAAATGGTGAAGTGCAGGCCGCCGTCTATGACTCTGTGCCAGAAAACGCCTGTCATGAGGTGCCCCAGGGGATATGTGAAATCATGCGAAACCATTTTGGGGTATCCGGAGGTGCCTGAGGAGAAACTGACCAGCATTCGATCGGAGGCTTTCGTCGCTTCGTCGCCTTGCGGCCTTTGCCATGTATCCGGCTGCGCGCTCATACCGGCCTCGAAGTCCAGCCAGCCGGATCCGGCGTTTTTGCCTTTTGTTACTGCTTTCAGTTCGACGGTCTTGTAAGGCAGGCCCGCGTCGAACTGCGCCGTACAATCCCCATCCCCTGTTATAACCGCCATTTTTATGCCCGCCGCGTCGCACCGGTACGCGTAATCCTTGGTGGTCAACAAGTTAGTCGCCTGTACCGCCACAGCGCCGATCTTATGCAGAGCCATCACGCAGTACCAGAAGATATCGCCGCGCTTCAGCACGAGCATCACGAAATCGTCCTTTTTTATGCCCAGTGACTTGAAATAGTTGGCGGCCTGATTTGAACGCCGTGACATATCGGAAAAGGTGATGTATTTATCGGAGCCGTCCGCCCCGACCCAAACCATGCACAGCTTCTCAGGCTTTGTTTCGGCCAGTTTATCTAATACGTCATAGGCGAAGTTGAAATCGTCCCCGTGGGTTATCTTATACCGCTCGCGGAGGTCTTCATAGGATGTGAAGTCGTCTCTTGAATGTCCTATAAATTGTTCATATATCGGCATAATTATCTCCTATTTCATGACAACCGCGAGAAACCGCGCGGCGCCGTCTTTCGCTCTCATGGCGTGCGGCGCGGATGAATCATAATAAACGCTGTCGCCCGCGTTAAGCGTGGTTACCATGTCATTTAAGTAGAACAGCATGCTGCCTGAAAGCATATAGTCAAATTCCTGGCCGTCATGCGCGTGAAGCGCTGGCTTTTCGCCGTCTTTTGGCTCAACCGTGACCAAGAACGGCTCCGCCTTTTTTTGTCTGAATGTGTACGCCAAATGCTTATAATCATAAGCAGCGCGGCGAGATACGTTATAGCCCTCGCCCGCTCGTACGATCGTGTATGAGGACAGTTTCGGCGACTCGCCGCTCATTAAGTCCAACACGTCGACGCCCAGTATGTTGGCGGCGTTGTAGAGGAAGCTGAAGCTGAAATCGCTTTCGCCGTCTTCATAGGCCGTATACTCCCGTTCGGAGATCTTCAGTTTTTCCGCCATCCGGGCGGGCGTAAATTCCATTATCTCGCGCAGGCCGGACAGCCTCGCGCCGATTTCCTTTAATTGCTCCGTCATTACGCGCCTCGATTCTTTGATCTTTTATCAGGATAGATATTAACATTTTTAGACGTGAATAGGCAATAAATAAATATTAAAATTGGAAATTGAACTAAGGTTGGATATTGTGGTATGATTCTCTTAAAGGGGGTTTTGTTATGAGTATAGAGCGTGAGCCGCGTGATTATGAGATAATAAATGGGCAGATTGTTATGATGGCGCGGCCATCCATGAAACATGTCTATATAACAGGAAACGTTTATGCCATATTTCGCAATTATCTTAAAGGCAAAACTTGCAGAGCCGTTTCTGAACCCGATGTTTTTTTAGAGGATAAAAATAATTTTGTTCCGGATGTAGCGGTCATTTGCGATAGGAGTAAGATCAAAGTGAATGGCATACATGGCGCGCCTGATTTAGTGGTTGAAATATTATCAAGAAGCACAGCCACGAGAGACAAGCAAGAAAAAAAGGATGTTTATGAAAAGACTGGAGTAAAGGAATATTGGATAATCGATCCTGACTCTAAGACTATAACTGTTTATCATCTGCGCGATGGAATTTTTAAGCTTGATAACGAGTATTTTTATATGACGCCGGAAGAGCTCGCCGAACAGCCGGCAGACGATCAGGAAGCTTTTAAACCGGAATTTAAGACCAGTCTGTTTGAGGATTTGACGATAAACGTCGCTGATGTTTTTGATGATGTGGAATAGCGCCCTTGATTTAAGCCTATCTATCTTTGAGGTCAAGTGTCAAACCCGGGATAAACAAGAACCCGCGATTGCTCGCGGGTTTTCAAGAGGGATTTTCCGTATCTTCCTGGAAAATATACTCCATGTTGACTGTGAGACCCGGCAAAGTGGCTGACTCGACCGTGTCGCCATCGGAATAGCCGCCGGTACGCGTATAATAACCGTCGCGCAAAATATAGACCTCAAGTATTCTGGAGTCCGGATCCACGATCCAGTATTCTCCCACACCGTAGCGGCGGTACAGTTCAAATTTTTTGATTCTGTCATAACGGGCGGACGAAGGCGAAATAATCTCAATTACCATATCCGGCGCGCCCGCGCATCCCGCGTCGTTGAGCTTTGAGCGGTCACAGACTATCGTAAGATCCGGCTGAACGACTATGTTATCTTCATCAGAAGCGTTCAGGCGAACGTCAAAAGGCGCGGGGTATACCCGACAGGGCTTCCCTCTGAGATAGGTCACAAAAATAGCTGTCAGAGCGGCGTTTATGCCCTGATGAGCCCGGCTTGGCCCCGCCATCAGCCTGACTTCTCCCTCATAAAGCTCGTAGCGCCGCCCATCGTCCCATGAACAATAGTCTTTGTAAGTAAACAGTTCTTGCCGTTCTCTTTCGGGTAAAGGCATAGTAGCTCTCCCTCCGGTTAGGGTACTATATATTCTTCATCAGGGATTTTGTTTCGGCGGAAGTACATAACGTAAGTTTATTCGATATATTGATTTTTGTCAACAAAGGATAAGTGTGTGGCGTCTTTATCATAAGGCGTGTCACGCGCGAATGGCCGCGGTAAAACCCAGCGGCAGGCATTGTGTCCGACGCTGGGTTTTATACACGGTGTTATTTTATATAAATCTTCTTTACCTCATCGACAAAGTTCTTGGCCGTGTCAGGCTCAATCACGCCATCGGCGGTGAGTTTGTCAATAAGTGTGATATCGCCGCCGCTTATTATCTGTCTTTCTTTGAGCGTGTACATGTACTTGTATTGTTTATGCCTACCGTAATGCCGTTATAATAGGCAAACGCCGCGATTCTGTCAGCCCACTCGGGAACGTCCGCGAACGGGTTTGGACCCGTATAGGCGTACGCTTCCTGCTCAAGCCCCATTAAGCGCGTAACCAGGGTTAAGGCTTCAATACGATTAAGCGGACGCTCCAGATCGAAAATAGGATCGCCGTTTATCTCATTGCCTGTACCCGCGAAGAGTTTAACGCGATATAACTGATCTGCCAACAACCGCGATACAGCTCTGTAGTCCGCGAGTGTATTTAACGGCGCCGGTGTTGGAGTCCGCGTTGGCGTTTGAGTCGGCGTCGGTGTCGGATCAATAACCGTCGGCGGCTGCGCGGGTGACGTCCTGTATCTTATTCTGGAAATTGGGCGCAACTCTGGAGTCGGTGTCTCTTCGGGAGTAGGAGTTGGCGTCTCTTCCGGAGTAGGCGTTGGTGTTTCCGTGACTGTGACAGGCTTTAGAGTAATCCATGCGACCAGCGATTTCTCCGATCAGTCCCTTTGATAAGGATATATCCGAATAAAATATTATACTTCAATTGATTTCCAGACCACAGCGCAGCGCTTCTTATCATGCGCAATGCCTATACAAAGCACTTCCCGTTATGAAAAACATAGGAAAACATAGGAACCCTATATTCTTCTTTAAAGTTCAACCTGATTAAGCAATATACTTAACCATGTCTACCACTTTCGGCTGTAACGACCAGCCACTA
>JAISZF010000076.1 GCA_031269415.1 Clostridiales bacterium | reverse complement strand
ACAGCGTTTCACAACACGATCCTCCAACGAGTGATAATCAATAACACAGAGCCGACCGCCGGGATTCAGCAGATTAATCATATCCGTTAAAGCGTTAATCAAAACAGTCAGTTCGCCGTTAACCTCGATCCGTATGGCTTGGAACACACGTTTGGCCGGATGCGAACCGCCTTCTCTCGACTGCTTTGGCAGAGTGGATTTTATCAAATCGGAGAGTTCAAAGGTTGTCCGCAACGGTTTTTGAGAGCGTCTCTTTAGAATAGCTTTAGCGATACGCTTGGAATATCGCTCCTCGCCGTACTCAGAGAAAATGCTTACCAAGCGATTTTCATCATAAGTGTTTACCACATGGCCGGCAGTCAGTTCGTTGCGAAGATCCATACGCATGTCCAAATCCGCGTCGCGCATATATGAAAAACCGCGATCGGCGTTATCGACATGATATGATGAAATACCAAGATCCATCAAAAAACCATCAACCTTATCGATTTTTGCAGACGCGAGAATATTCTTAATATCGGAAAAATTGCTTCTCACAATTATAATCTGACAGCCATAACCCGACAGCGTTTCCGACGCCGCATCCACCGCGGCCTGATCCTGATCCACGCCTATCAGCGTTCCGGCGGCAGTCAAGCGCTCGGCTATCCGCCGCGCGTGACCCCCGCCTCCCAGCGTACAGTCCGCATACACGCCGTCTGATTTAATTCTAAGCGCGGAAACGCTTTCCTCACACAGCACAGGCGTATGCCTGAATTCCATAAGCGCACATCCGATCGGTCATATGCCTAATTGCGACATCTTTTCAGCCAACGCGTCGTCAATGTCGTTTTGCGCGTAATATTCATCCCAATGTTTCTTGCTCCAAATCTCGATACGGTTGCTTAAGCCAAGGGATACGACGTCCTTCTTTAGATCCGCGTGTTCCCTGAGCGACTGCGGAATGATAAAACGCCCCTGGGCGTCGGGCTCGGCCTCATTCGCGGCGCCGATGAAATAACGCAGAAATCTGCGCGCGTCACGGTCGGTGATGGGCAGTTGGGAGGCCTTGGACTCTATAATTTCCCACGCGGGCATTGTGTATACCAACAAACACTTGTCCATACCGCGGGTAACAATAAAGCTTGTGCCTAAACCTTCCCGAAATTTTGCCGGCATAACGATCCTGCCCTTGCTGTCCATGCTGTGCGTAAACTCTCCGCGAAACATATGAGGCGCCCTTCCAAAGTCTACCCCTTGCTACCACTTTCTGTAACAATTCACCGATGAATTCATTATAAAGCATTAAACAAAAAGGTCTAGTCGGAACGTATGTTTTTCATGTTTTAGTATTTTCTTTATTTTTCTATGTTATTCTATCCTTTAACTCTATCAAATATCTAAACTCAGCATTTTTATTATGTATATTTCTACACGATATTATTGAAAGCAACTGATTATGATATAATAACTTAATAATTATGGTTTTATGGATATTTATGTCATTTAGCTCGGATATTGTGAATATACCTCCGTTTCATAGTTCCCCGACTGATTTCATATATATATGTAAACAAATAGAGGTGATTATATGGATAAACCGTCGATAGATATTAAAAAGAAGATAGTTTTCATACTGGTGGTTTTAGAGCTGGCGATAGCGGCGCTTGTTGGGCGTGTATTCTACATTCAGGCGTTTATGGGAGACGATCTGCAGAAAATGGCATATGAGCAGCAGACGCGCGATCGTCTGATAACACCGGAGCGCGGCGAAATATTGGACCGAAATATGGTCGGACTTGCCGTTTCAGAAACTGTGGCGTCGGTTAGTGTTATACACAGTCAAATAAAAGATGAAGAAGAGGTTGCGAAGGTCTTGTCCGAAAGGCTGCAGTTGGATTATAATACGGTATTACAGAAGGTTTCAAAAAAGGTTGCGTTGGAGAGAATTAAAACAAAGGTAAAAAAGGAGGAAGCCGACGCGATACGCGCGCTTAACCTGCCCGGCGTCGTGGTGGACGAAGATATAAAGCGCGTTTACCCGTTTTCGACACTTGCCTCGCAAGTGCTGGGATTTGTCGGAAAAGATAACCAGGGTATTATCGGGTTGGAGGCAAAGTACGAACAATACCTGAAAGGCTCGCCTGGTAAGATTCTGACAGAAACAGACGTAGCCGGCCGTGAATTGCCGCAAGGGCGTTCTTACCGCCAGGCTCCGGTTCAAGGGTATAATCTTGTCACCAGCCTTGATGTGGTGTTGCAGGAGTACGCGGAGCAGACGATCGAAAAAACTATTGAGATCAAGAACGCTAAACGCGGAGCTATTATCATTATGAACCCGCAGAACGGTGAGATCCTGGCAATGGCAAATAAGCCGGACTTCGATCTCAACGATCCCTTTACCATAAATGATCCGGAGCTGGCCGCCGTATGGGATACCCTTTCTGAAAAGGAAAAAGGCGACAGCTTGAATCAAATGTGGAGGAATTTTTCGCTGAACGATACATATGAGCCGGGTTCGACTTTTAAGATTGTGACTTCGGCAGCCGGATTGGAAGAAAACGTGGTGAATGTAAACAGTACATTCTCCTGCAGCGGTTCCGTCACGGTCGGGGGCAGGCAGATTAAATGCTGGCGCTATCCTCGCGCACACGGCGGCGAAACATTTGTGGAGGGCGTACAGAATTCCTGTAACCCCGTATTTATGGAAGTCGCTTCGCGCTTGGGCGCGGATAAGTTCTATGATTATCTAATCAAATTCGGTTTCAATGAAAAAACGGGCATCGATCTGCCGGGCGAGGCTACGGGTATTATGTATAAAGCGGATAAGATTGGCCCGGTTGAATTAGCTACCATGAGTTTCGGCCAGTCGCTCGCTATTACGCCCATTCAGTTGCTGCGCGCCGCCTCGGCCACGGTGAACGGCGGATACTTGGTTACACCGCACTTCGGCGCCCAATTGATAGACGATAAGGGAGAGACGGTTGAAACCTTCAAGTATGAACAGGGCCGTCAGGTGGTTTCCGAAGAGACGTCTGAAACGATGAAGATGATACTGGAAAGCGTCGTGTTTTCGGGAACGGGCAACAAGACGTATATCGCCGGCTACCGCGTGGGCGGGAAGACGGCTACCTCCGAGAAACTGCCGCGTCGCAGCGGCAAATATATAGCCTCATTTTTAGCCTTCGCCCCCGCCGAAAACCCGCAGGTGATGGCGCTGGTGCTTATTGACGAACCCCAAGGCTCATATTACGGGGGCGCCGTGGCGGGACCGGTTATGAAGGAAGTGCTGGAAAACGCGCTGCCGTATCTGAACGTAAAGCCCGAATATTCGCAAGAAGAGAGCGGCCTGCCTGAAGCCGCCCGGATAGAGGTTCCGGACGTCCGCGGCCTCACAACGCAGGAAGCGAAGAAGATACTTACAGACGCGGGCCTGACTGTGGAGACAGCCGGTGAAGGCGACGTCGTGGCCGAGCAATTCCCATTGCCCGGAGAAACGCTGAACCTGAAAGCTAAGGTTGTGATATATCTGCGGAAATCTGACGATATGGCTTGAAAGGAGAACACTGTTATGATGCTGAAGGAAGTCCTGAGGGGTATTAGCACCTCATGGATTCAGGGAAAGAATGTTGAGGTTGAGGATATTGTCATAGATTCGCGTAAAGTTCAGTACGGATCCCTGTTTATCTGTCTTAAGGGCCTGAGGGAGAACGGTCATTTATTCATAAAAGCGGCGGCGGCGTCCGGAGCGGCGGCGATTATCGTGTGCGAGGCTCAGAAGGAATATCCTGAAAATATAACGATCGTTAAAGCGGCTGATACGCGTAAAGCCCTGTCGATAGCCGCCGCTAATTTCTTTTACCGCCCTTCGGAAGCGTTCAATCTGATCGGCGTAACCGGCACTAAGGGCAAAACCACGACGACATATATGATGGAGACCGTTCTCCAACAGTTTAACCATAAAACAGGGGTTATCGGGACATTAGGCGCGAAAATAGGCGGCCAGAAGCTGGATATACATTACGATACCTCCACTACGCCCGACCCTGTGGAGCTGCAGCGGATCTTTTCCGCCATGAAGGACGAAAAGGTCAACGACGTGGTAATGGAGGTATCCTCGCAGGCGCTGGCGTTCGAGAAACTGGAGGGCGTACAGTTCAACACGTCGATATTTACTAACCTTACGCAGGATCATCTGGACTTTCATAAAACAATGGAAAACTATATGCTCGCCAAGGCCAAACTCTTTAAGCAGAGCAGGCATGGCGTCGTGAACGCGGACAGTGAGGCGGGCCGATACCTTTTAACGCATAGTACCTGCGACAGCCTCATTACGTTCAGCGTTGACCGCGAGAGCGATCTGAAGGCGGAACGCATAGAGTATCTGGAAAACGGAGTGGAATTCAGGGTGGATATAGACGGGAAGCCGGAGGAGTTTTTCATTCCCATCAAAGGCAGGTTTACCGTATACAACGCCTTGGGGGTGATTGGCGCGGCGATGACTATGAGGATACCCGTCGAATCCGTAAAAAAAGCCTTGTCCGGTATGAAGGGCGTACCGGGGCGCATTCAGGATGTCCCGAACGGCCGCGGCGCGCATGTAATTGTGGATTACGCTCATTCCCCGGATTCGATAGTGAATATCATAAACGCGGTGCGTGAATTCACAAAGGGATGCGTTATAATCCTGTTCGGGTGCGGGGGCGACCGCGACGCCACGAAGCGTCCGATTATGGGCAAGATAGCCGGGGAATTGGCGGATTACTGTATAATCACCTCCGACAACCCGCGCGGCGAGGATCCGATGAAGATCATTGAGGCGGTCGAGGCGGGTGTTAAGGAGACCAGTTGCCCCTATATAGTGGAAGCGGACAGACGCGGCGCGATCTTTAAGGGTGTAAACATGCTGGAGGCGGAAGACACGTTGATCGTGGCGGGCAAAGGCCATGAGAATTATCAGATTATCGGCGCCGAAACCATACATTTCGATGATGTGGAAGTGGCGAGGGAAGCGCTGGAGGCTTTGGGATGAATATTACGGTCAGAGACGCGGCAAAAGCCTGCGGAGGGGAGTTACCCGATGATTTAGATCCGGCCGCGCTGATTTCGGGCGTATCCACGGATACGCGTGACAATCTGGAGGGCAAACTGTTTATACCGCTGAAAGGTCCAACCTTTGACGGCCACGCGTTTATAACGGACGCGTACGCGAAGGGCGCTGTCGCGGCGCTGAGTGAGCGCGGCGGCGAGCGCGTGATTGCTGTGGAATCCACCTTGAAGGCGCTCGCTGATATCGCCTTATATTACAGAAACCGTTTCAGCCTGCCGATTGTGGCGATAACGGGCAGCGCGGGTAAAACCACTACCAAGGATCTTACGGCTTCAGTGCTGTCACAGGGATATAAAACGCTGAAAACAGAAGGCAATCTTAATAACGAGATCGGCCTGCCGCGAATGGTATTCCGGCTGGATGGTTCGTATACGGCGGCGGTTTTGGAAATGGGCATGAATCATGCCGGTGAAATCCATAACCTGAGCAGGATCGCCAGGCCGGACATATGTGTGATAACTAACATAGGCGTGGCTCATATTGAGAACCTGGGCAGCCGCGAAGGCATTCTGGCGGCTAAGGCCGAGATCTTTGACTATATGGCCGACGACGGGGTACGCGTGCTGAACGGCGACGACGATCTACTGAGCAAGTCAGCGGAAACGGAACGCGCGCGGGATGGGCGCGTCATAACCTACAGCGCAAAAGACTCCTCGGCGGACGTATGGGCGGATGAAATTCAGAGCGAGGGATTATTCAGGCAGTCATGTGTTATACACGCGAATGACAGAGCTATTAGGGTAGAAATAACGCCGCCCGGCGTTCACATGGTTTCAAACGTTCTGGCCGCCGCAACCGTGGGATGTCTCATGGGTTTAAATTTAGAACAGATAAAAACCGGCATCGAGGCCTTCATACCATCAAAAAACCGTATGGATATAACTCGGAGCGGCGATATTGAGATTATAAACGACGTGTACAACGCGAATCCGGATTCCATGGAAGCGGCGATTTCCGTGTTAGCCGGAGCGCCAAACCATACCGCGGCGATACTGGGCGATATGTTTGAATTGGGCGGATTCGCCCCGGAACTGCATTACCGGGTCGGGAAAGCGGCGGCTGAATCGAACGTGCGAACATTAATCTGCGTAGGCGAACTCTCCGGGCACATATTCCAAGGTTTCACTGACAATAAGAGCGGGGAACAGGAAGCCTTTCATTTTAAGACAAAAGAAGAATGCGGCGAGGCGGTTAACAGGCTTATTAAACCGGACAGCACAGTGCTGGTTAAGGCTTCACGCGGTATGGGACTGGAGTATATCGTCGAAACACTGAAACGCGGGAAAGAGGATCAGCATGGATAACGATTTGTCGTCCGCGGTATACGCGGCACTGGGCGCGTTCGCTTTGAATATTATTTTTTGCCCGATTATCATACCAAAGCTGGCTCAACTGAAATTCGGCCAATACGTAAGATCGGACGGCCCCGCCGAACATCTGAAAAAGGCCGGCACGCCCACGATGGGCGGCCTGGTTATTATCCTCAGCTTCGTATTGATCTCCATGTTTTTTATCGGCCCGCATTCCGAGAGTATGGCGCTGGTACTGGTAACATTGGGGTTTGGAGTGATTGGATTTATTGACGACTATATTAAGGTGGTCCTGAAGCGTTCGCTGGGACTCCGGGCGTGGCAGAAGATGCTCGGGCAGATCTTAATCACCGCCGTTTTCGCGGTTTATCTGACGCAACTGCGGCAATCTCCAGGTCAGACGGAGATATATGTCCCGTTTCTCAGCAAACCTATCGATCTGGGTGTTTTGTATGTCCCGTTCCTGTTCGTGGTTATG
>JAISZF010000085.1 GCA_031269415.1 Clostridiales bacterium | reverse complement strand
ACACCGGATTTAAAGACGTCATAGGGTCTTGAAAAATCATGGAAATGCGGTTTCCACGTACAGCGCGCATCTCAGATTCGCTGATTTTAAGTAAATCGCGATCCTCAAAATATATTTGGCCATCCGCGCGGCCGGAAGTTTTAGGGATAAGCCGCATAATTGACAGTGAAGTTACGGTCTTACCCGAACCGCTTTCACCCACTATGCCGAGAACCTCACCCTTTTCCAAACTAAAACTGAGCATGTCTGTTACGGTTACATACTCTTTCCGAGCGACCTCGAATCGGACGGACAAATTTTTTACATCAAGAATAGCCACAGCCGAAACCCCTCCCAGAAATGACGCATGGATGAGTTACTTTATTTTTGGATCAAGAAAATCACGAAGCCAGTCGCCAAGTAAGTTAATGCCCAAGACTGACAGCATAGTCGCGATCCCGGGAAACGTCGCAACCCACCAAGCTTCCTGTAAAAAATCTCGGCTCTCAGAGAGCATGCTGCCCCAGCTCGGCGTGCCCGCGTCCACGCCTAAGCCAAGGAAAGACAGCGAAGCTTCAGCCAATATATTTGAAGCCACGTTAAATGTTGTAACGACTACTACAGGAGCCACGATATTAGGCAGTATATGCCTGAACATAATCAAGGCGTTTCTTGTGCCGCTCGCTTTAGCGGCCTCCACAAACTCCATTTCACGCAAAGACAGGGTTTCTCCCCGAACTATACGCGCATAACGCATCCATTCAAAAACACCCATGACCAGAATAATCTGTGTTGTGCCTGCGCCAAGCGTAGCCATTATTGTAAGGGCGAGAAGCATAAAAGGAAACGCCAGTTGAATATCGACTAAACGCATGATAATCATATCGACAGCTCCTCTGTAATATCCCGCTAGAAGGCCGAGGGTACAACCAATTACAAGTGAGATGACAGTTGCGACAACGCCGACATAAAGAGAAATACGCGCGCCATAAACTACCCTTGAAAAAACATCCCTCCCAAGCGAATCAAAGCCCATAAAATGCAAACCTGTGTCCGAGTGAGTGAGCGGTGGTTTCAACCTGTCAACTAAAAACATTTCATTTGGATCATGTGTCGCGATAAGCGGCGCGAAAACCGCGATCAGAACAAACAGTATAACTATAAAGCCTCCAATAGTACCGGAACCTTGTCGAAGCAAGGATTTGCCAAGGCTTTTAAACATAATCTCCGCCCCCCTTCAACGCACACGCGGATCCAATACGGCGTAGGCAATGTCAACAATCAGATTAATAACAACGAATCCTATCGCTAGAAACGCCACAACAGTCTGAAGAAGCGGGAAATCCTTTACCATAATCGCTTGAAGCGCAAGCCGTCCGACACCGGGCCATGAAAAAATTGTCTCGGTTATAATGGCGCCGCCGAGAAATGAACCAAGCTGCATACCAATTAGGGTGATAACAGGTTTCACCGCGTTACGCAACGCATGTTTCAATATAATAACAATTTGTCTTAACCCTTTTGCCTTAGCGGTTTTAATATAATCGGCGTTCAATACCTCAATCATGGACGAACGCATCATACGTATATTCTGCGCGAGCGGCCAGAACATTAACGTGACTCCCGGGAGAATGTAACTTTTCCATGTACTCATACCAGAAACCGGCAGCAACCCCAATTGGACGCTGAAGAACATAATCATGATCAATCCTACCCAAAAGTTCGGTGCCGACTGACCCAGTAAACCAATGCTGGAAATTAACGTGTCTGACCAAGTATTTCGCTTTAGCGCGCTGAGCAGCCCCAGAGGAATGGAGAGCAGCAGCGCGCCTAACATAGCCACACCGGAAAGCTTTAACGTAGCCGGCAAACGTTCTAACACTAAAACCAAATTTGAATCTCTGTAATAAATAGACTGACCAAAGTCACCTCGCGCCGCGTTAGAAATAAAATTCCAGTATTGAAGCGGCAGAGGATCATTTAAACCGTGTAATTCTCGGAATTGCTCCACTTGCTGGATGGTAGCCATCTCGCCGAGCATAAGCCTCGCGGGATCACCTGTGAGATATGACGCGAAAAACACAATCAATGTAACCCCAACAATAACAACAATACCTTGGAATAGTCGGAAAATTATCATTTTTATCACAGTTTCACAACCCTAATGAGATTTCGCTCAGACATGCCTAGCTACGTTTGCCAATCCATTTTTTACAATTTCGCGAAGCAGTGTGACAAAAGCCTGTCCGCCCTTGAGTGAAATACCATCCACACGCGGCAGCGGAATATTATAGAGTCCGTCGACGCTGCCATAATAAGCGCAGGCTTCCACCATACGGCGTTCTGTTTCCTCATCATGCATAATATCAACGTTACCCTTTAAAAAAGCCAGCATCGCGGCTATGCCATACGCTCCCCAGTTAGAGATGGACGCCGCGAAGAACACATCTGTGGCGGCTACAGTCGCGATTCCATCTCCGCATGGGCACTGACATTTCTCTCCCCAGGCGGTAATTTTGCGTACTTGTTCGTAAATGATACCGTTTCCTATTTCATTTCCGCCATCGCCCATGCCGATTGTTAATATATCCCTTTCTTTTGCCAGGTCAAGCAGATAATGGGTATTAGCCATTTTGCTCATATCGATTTCCCGACCTGTCACGGAATGAAAGCGTCCCTTTGCGTTTGGACCATGTTTTTCAATAAATATGATAGCTTTTGGACTGTATGTGTCAATCAAATATTTGGCGTGTTCCTGCCCCGCCCGCAGTCCGAGCGGATAGGTATCAAGAACGCAGACACCCGATACCTTGCCAAGAGCTTCAGGTTCTCTCAGATAAAGGCCAGACGCGCGAATTACCGCATCGAAAAATTGCATAATGTGTCAATATTCTCACCGATAATTCTAGGCATTAGATATCTCCTTTGGATCCGATAGTAAATTAACTATTAGTTTAAACATGTCTGGCGACATTACTCAAGCCGTTGACTACTAATTCGCGAAGAAGCGTAACAAAAGCCTGACCGCCTTTAATAGAGATACCGTCTACCTTCGGAAGAGGTATCATGGCAATGCCATCGACACTTCCAAAATAGGCGCACGCTTCTACCATGCGGCGCTCGGTATCCTCATCATGCATGATATTCACATCTTTTTTCAGAAAAGCAAGCATCGCGCAAATACCATACGCGCCCCAATTGGATATAGAGGTGGCTACAAATATATCCGTCGCGGACACCGTGGCTATTCCGTCATTACAGGGGCACAAACATTTTTTTCCCCAAGGCGAGATCTCTCTTACCGCGTCATAAATGACGCCATTTCCAATCTCATTGCCGCCGTCGCCCATGCCGATTGTTACAACATCCTGTTCTTTGGCTATTTCAAGAAGATATTGAGTGTTAGCCATACCATTCATATCTATCTCTCGACCTGTAACTGTATGGAAATGACCCTTGGCGTTTGGACCATGTTTTTCAATGAACATTATCGCCTTGGGGTTATAGGTGTCCATCAGCCAGCGCGCGTGCTGCTTACCCGCTTCCGGGCCGAGAGGATAAAAATCCAACACACAAATTCCTTGTACCTTTCCCAGCATATCAGGTTCTCTCAAATAAAGACCGGAAGCCCGAATAGTAGCCTCGGTAGGTTCTTTATTTGATTCCTCCACAGTTACTATACTGTTGGCGCCAAGCCCAAAATAACACGCTCTCGCAAGCGCGACGCCTCCTATGGGGCCGTCAGTTTCACCGTAGGGGAGCACAAGTTCGTTCCGGGCTCCGGTTACAATGAGAACGTTATCGCCGGGCTTAACACGCTCCGCAAGCGCCGTTGCGGCAAGATACGTAAGCGGATCCTTCTGTGCCTGTCGAGCGGCTTTATAAAATTTTTGTGTCTCGCCGCGTGTCAAGTCTCCCGAACCGGGCAGCATCTGAAAGTTACAAAGGGTATCAATATTTTCACCGATAATTTTGGGCATAAATAACCTCCTGATTATTAGTATCTTTTTTGTCAATTAAACAGAAATATTAAAAAAAAAAGACGCGGGGTAAAATATTATATCAAGACCCGGACGTCTTTGTCGAGCAAGACCATTTTATAATAAAATATAAAATTTGTAAAACAGAAGATTTTGGCAGAACGCCAGTTATAAAATGGTATAAAAAAAGATCCTTCTAAAAAAGGATCTTTTATTCGTATTACTCCAGCCAGTGCGTAAACAGCCCGCTCCTGAGCTTAGGCTCAAACCAGGTGGATTTCGGCGGCATTATCTCTCCTGCGTCCGCTATAGACGTTAACTGGTTCATCGACGTGGGGTACATCGAAAACGCCGCAGCCATTTCCCCCAATTCAACCCGTTCTTCCAGTTCGCGAAGCCCGCGTATGCCTCCGACAAAATCCAAGCGTTTATCCGCGCGCGGATCGCCTATGCCCAGTATTGGAGTCAGCAACTCGTTCTGTAAAACAGAAACATCCAGGGCGTCCGCCTGTCTTTCCGGTATCCGCCAGTTTTCCCTTAACTCCAGCCGATACCATTTTTTATTCATATACATCCCGAACACGCGAGGTTTATTTGGTTTCAGCGGCGTTGCGGACGGCGTCACGGCAAAACGTTCGCGTATCCGCTCCAGCAGTTCCGGATCGCTCAACCCGTTAAGGTCTTTTACCAGGCGATTGCAGGCCAGTATCCTGAGTTCCGTATCCGGGAAAATCACCGAAAGCGTATAGTTAAATTCCGCGCCGGGATCAGCGTTATTTTTCCGCCGTTTCAACGCAACGTTAGCCGCCGAGGCGTTCCTGTGGTGGCCGTCGGCTATATATAAGGACGGCACGATCGCGAACCCGTCTGTCAGAAGACTCATCACGTCCGCGTTATCAATTACCCATACCTGATGCGTTATACCGTCGTCAGAAACGAAATCATAAGCTGATTCGTTATCGCGCGCGTACTCGGCGATAATGCCGCTGATCGCGGGGTTATCGCTGTGCCGGTAGGCCAGGAATATCGGGCCGGTATTGGCGTTTGTCGCCTCTATATGCCTGGTACGATCGCGTTCCTTGTCCTCGCGTGTCAGCTCATGCTTCTTAATCGCGCCGGACAGATACTCATCTACGGAACAGCACGCGACCAAGCCCGTCTGCGGCGCGCCGTCCATTATCAGCCTGTAGATATACAATCGCGGACCGTCGTCCCTCGTCATGACGTTCCGAACCAGCCAGCCCAGATTCTCGGCGGCTTTGGCGTACACTCGCTCATCATAAATGTCTATGGAAGTATCTAAGTCGACCTCCGGCTTATCTACCCTTAAAAAGGAGTATGGGTTGCCCTTAACCGCTTCACGGGCTTCATCGCTGCTCAGCACGTCATACGGAGGAGCGGCGATAAGCTTCGCGTATTCCGGCTTCGGCCTTAAAGCCGCGAAAGCCTTTATTACCGCCATTATATGACCCTCACCCGGATAACGCCCTCAACGCCGCGCAGTTTATCCTCCAAGCCGGTCAGTTCGCTTTCATCCACATCTATTACCGTATACGCGTAAGGACCCTTGCTGCGGTTAGTCATGTTATCGATATTTACACCCCTGTTCGCGACCTCTTTAGTCAGGCTCGCCACCACATTGGGGATATTTTTATGCAATACGCAAAAACGTTTCTTGCCGGTATACGGCAGGTCGGAGTCCGGGAAATTAACGGAATTCTTTATTGTACCGCGCAGCAGGTATTCGCGTATCTCCTCGGCGGCCATAACCGCGCAGTTATCCTCCGATTCCGGCGTGGAAGCGCCCAGATGCGGTATGGGGATAACGCCGTTCACCCCCAGCAGCTCTTCATTTGGGAAGTCCGTAATATAACAGCTTACAAGACCGTTACTCACCGCGTCTTTTATGGCCGCGTTATCGACGAGCTCACCGCGTGAAAAATTGAGAACGCGCGCCCCGTTTTTAACCTTCGCGAGCGAGTCCGCGTTAATCATTCCCCTGGTTTGCGCGTTCAGGGGTATATGGATTGTGATATAATCGCATTCCGCCAGAATCGCGTCGACGCCCGGGGCTTTATGTACCCCTCTCGACAGCCGCCAAGCCGCGTCCACAGACAGGAAAGGATCATACCCGTATACCTCCATGCCCAGAGAATTACAAGCGTTCGCGACCAGAACGCCTATTGCGCCCAGTCCGATAACGCCCAGTTTCTTGCCGGAGATTTCCGGACCGGTAAATTGGCTCTTTCCCGCCTCGACCAATTTAGCTACGCCGGTCTGCCCCGACAGGCTTTGCAGCCAATTTATGCCCGCGTCTATCTTGCGCGAGGACAGCAACAGCGCGGCTATAACCAATTCCTTTACCGCGTTGGCGTTAGCGCCAGGCGTGTTGAATACCACGATGCCCTTCTCCGCGTACCTATCCACAGGAATGTTGTTCACGCCCGCGCCCGCGCGGCCCACAGCCAGAAGCCCGGCGGGAACCTCATACGAATGCAAATCCGCGCTGCGGAGCAGAATTCCGTCCGGCGAATCCGCGTCGGAGGATACCCGGAATATATCGGCGGGCAGTTGTTCCGTACCGCAGGCGGCAATCTTGTTTAATGTCAGGATAGTATACATAACCGCCCCCTACTTATTCTCAAACTCAAACTTCTTCATGAACTCAATTAAAGCCTTAACACCCTCGACAGGCATCGCGTTATAAATACTGGCGCGCATACCGCCGACGGAACGGTGCCCGGCCAGAGTGACCAGCCCCGCCGAGGCGGCTTCTTTTATAAACCTTTTGTCCAAATCATCGCGGCCCGTCACGAACGGTATGTTCATTATCGAACGATCTTCAGGCGCGACCGTACTCTTAAACAGCGCGGAGTTATCCAGATGATCATACAGCAGCGCGGCCTTTTCCTCGTTTATTTTCTGAATGCCCGGAACGCCGCCCAAACCCTTGAGCCACTCAAACACCAGCTTTGCCATATAAATGGAATATGTCGGCGGCGTATTGTATAATGAATTCTCGGCGGCGTGCGTTTTGTAGTTCAGCATAGTCGGGGTATTATCCGGAGCGCGGCCGATTAAGTCCTCCCGTATGATGACCACCGTGAGTCCGGCGGGGCCGATATTCTTCTGCGCCCCGGCGTATATAAGCCCGAATTTGCTTACGTCTATCACCTCCGACAGGATACCGGATGACCAGTCCGTCACCAGGGGCGCGTCCGCGTCGGGCAGTTCGGTAAACCGCGTGCCGAATATGGTGTTATTCAAGGTTATATGAAAATAATCGGCGTCCTTTGAAAACCGGCTTTTATCCAACGCGGGTATATAGCTGTATACCTTATCCTCGGACGACGCGACGACGTTCACCGTTCCGAATTTAGCGGCTTCTGAGATGGACTTAGAGGCGAACTGGCCGGTTTTAACGTAATCGGCCTTCTTGTTCCTGAACAGGTTAAGCGGAACCATGGCAAACTGTGTGGACGCGCCGCCTTGCAGGAAGAGTACCTTATAATTCTCCGGAATGTTCATCAATTCGCGCAGCAGCTTTTCCGCCTCTTGGATTATGTCTAAAAAGGCTTTGGAACGATGACTCATTTCCATAACGGACATGCCGGCGGAACCGTAGTGAACCAGCTCCGACGCCGCTTTTTCCAGCACCGGCACAGGTATGCACGCTGGCCCGGGCGAAAAATTGTAAACACGCTCCATGGCTAAACCTCCAAATGGTTAAAATATTAACAATATTGCGTATATTATAGAACGGTCTCGTAGGACTGTCAACCATTTGAATCATACACATTTTAAAGATATAAAAAGTTTTTGGACTGTGTTACAATAACTCTTGATTTTTTTTAAGTTTTATGCTATATAGTTATTGGTCGAAAGGAGCCTACTAATTATGATAGCACGCAAAGAATATTTGGAAAAACTCAAGGGGCACAAGGATAAAAATCTCATTAAAGCTGTAACGGGGGTTCGCCGCTGCGGAAAGTCAACGCTTCTTGTATTATTTCAGGATTATCTCTATGGTATAGGCGTGGGTGAGGATCAAATCGTCTCCGTCAACTTTGAGGCATATGAAAATGAGTATCTTTTGAATCTGGATAATCTTCACGCGTATGTTCTCGAACATGCCGCAAAGGATAAGAAAACCTATGTATTTTTGGATGAGATACAAAAAGCGGCTGGCTTCCAGAAGGTTGTCGACAGCTTATATCTGCGAAAAAATCTTGACATATACATCACGGGTTCAAATTCGGATTTGCTGTCAGGCGAACTCGCGACACTGCTGACCGGCAGATATGTAGAAATCGCCATGCTGCCCCTTTCGTTTTCTGAGTTTGTATCGGCCAACGGCGGTACCGCTGATTTACAGCGCAAATACACGCTGTATCTTGAAAATTCATCTTTCCCCGGAGCATTGGAGTTTGGCAATGAACGCAAGCTGATTCTTGATTATTTGGACGGTCTTTATAACTCGGTTGTAGTGAATGATATTATCAAACGGAATAGGATCACAGATACAATGACGCTGAAATCTATTTTAGCTTTCGCGTTTGATAATTTGGGAAGTCATTTGTCAACCAAAAAAATAAGTGATTATATGAATTCAAACGGCAGGAAAATAGATGTCAAGACGGTAGATAAGTATGTAAACGCGCTTGTGGAAAGTTTCATCCTTTATCGAGCGGACCGATACAACATCAAAGGCAAGCAGTACCTGAAAACGCTGGAAAAATACTATGCGGTTGATATCGGCTTGCGATACGCCATCCTCGGCAAAGAGGGCGCGGACGTCGGACATATCTTAGAAAATGTGGTTTATTTAGAACTTCTGCGGCGCGGCTACAAGGTCAGTGTCGGCAAATGGGACGAGTTTGAAGTCGATTTTGTCGCGCAACGGCCTGATGAAAGAGTCTATTTGCAGACTGCCGCTTCTGTCAGAGATGAGAGAACGCTTGAGCGTGAGCTTCGCTCCCTTCGGAAAATCAGCGACCATTATTCGAAATTCCTCCTCACGCTTGACGAAGACCCGGACAGCGACTACGATGGCATTCG
>JAISZF010000301.1 GCA_031269415.1 Clostridiales bacterium | reverse complement strand
GTTATCTTAAGCCGGATAAAGGGCAGGCAAAAAGACGCGGTGATAGTAGCGCGGGATGGAAACGGTAAAACCGTGGTGGCTCTTTACGAAAAATATAACGGGAATTACCTGTATACGGCAATGGTGGATACCTTCGACGAAATGAGGGATCTGCAAATCCTGCCGCTGCGCGAACAGGGCGGAAGCCTGATTGTCGTACGGGATCACAGCGCCAACACGCTGGAGGATATAACGCACATCCGCGCTTACGCCTGGGATGAGGGGAATTTTCAAAATGTTCTCAACATAACCGAGAATTATAAGGGCTTTTACAATGAACTGTGGGATGAAAATAAGCCCGCCAACCAATCCAACTGGATACGCCTATATGAACGTTCGGATATAATATGGGAAAACTCCGACGCCCCCGTGGTACATGTGCTTCTGCATCAAAACTATGGATTGAGCGGCAGCGCGGGTCTGAGGGAACGGCCTGATGAAACGGATTTTAATATTATTCGCAACAGAGACATAGTGGAGGATTATGTCTGGTCGGGAAAATGGATGCATTTTATACTCTTTGAGGGAACGGACAGGGAAAACGGCGAACCTGTGGCTGTGATACACGATCTCTCCGGCAGCCCGTTCGGGCTGATCGGGCAGTTCAACAAAGCCGGCGGAAAATACCGCGTAAAATATCTGGACGGCACTATCGAAATTGTGGTAAAAGAACGTATTAAGCCGGGCATAGAGGTCAAAAGGTCGCGTCAGATGTAAATACATATTTTTTAACTGTTGCTTTTCGCCAAAAATCCGATATAATATAAGTAGGGTGTATGAAGAAGGGGGGAAGTCAAGTGTATACTCTGATTGTTTTATTAATAACGGCCGCGATAGTGCTGTTAAGCGTGGAAGTATTTTTACCCGATTTTGGCGTCTGCGGTTTCTTGGGGATTGCGTCTTTTGTTGGAGCTGTCTTAATGACCATTCTCTGCGTGCCGTTCGGGCTGTTCTTTGTCGCTGGGGAATTCATCTTTTTCGCGGCCTTTTGCTGCCTCGCTTACAAGTATTTCAAAAACCGTTTCCAAAACGAGTTGGTTTTAAAGGACACATTACAGTTCAGCGGCCCGGATATCAATTCAAACGAATTGCTGGGCAAGGAAGGCGTTGCGCAAACCCCGCTTAAACCCACTGGCTTTGTAGACTTCAACGGCGCGATCATTGAGGTCAGCTCGGAAGGCTCGTATATTAAAGAACGCAGCCGCGTCAAAGTTGTTGACGTGATTAACAGCAGACCGGTCGCGCGTTTAATTAAGGACGATAACTCTAATTAGGGAGGCGAGTTCGTGCCAGGAATTTACTCTGGAATATTTATCTTTATACTCATTATTATCGTCATATCGGTCTTTTGCAGCTTTGTCCCGCTGGGGCTGTGGATCTCCGCTTTGGCGGCAAATGTTAATATCAGCATATTCTCACTGATAGGCATGCGGCTCAGACGCGTACGCCCGGATCGTATTGTGCGTCCGCTGATAAAAGTTCGCAAAGCCGGGCTGGATATTAACATAAATCAACTGGAATCACATCTGCTCGCGGGCGGTCGTGTGGATAACGTCGTGGATTCACTGATAGCCGCCCACCGCGCTAAATTGGAGCTGACATTCGAGAAAGCGGCCGCCATAGACCTGGCGGGCAGGAATGTATTTGAAGCCGTCAGCATGAGCGTTACCCCGCGCGTTATTGAGACGCCTTGGATCTCCGCCGTCGCCATCAACGGTATAGAGGTTAAGGTCATAGCCCGCGTGACAGTGCGAACCAATCTGCAGCGCATTATCGGCGGCGCGGGTGAGGAAACTATTATCGCGCGTGTCGGCGAGGGCATCGTTACCACGGTCGGTTCCTCCCAGAGCCATAAAGAGGTTCTCGAAAACCCAGATCGCATTTCGCAGACCGTGTTAAGCAAGGGTCTGGATTCCGGCACGGCGTTTGAAATACTCTCCATAGACATCGCCGACATGGATATCGGGCGCAATATCGGCGCCAGTCTGCAGATAGAGCAGGCCGAAGCCGATAAGCAGATCGCCCAGGCTAAAGCCGAGGAGCGCCGCGCCATAGCTATAGCGAAGGAGCAGGAAATGAAAGCGGCTGTTGTGGAACAGCGCGCGAATGTTGTCGCCGCTGAAGCCGAAGTTCCGCGCGCGATATCGGAAGCCCTGCGGAGCGGTCACATGGGAGTAATGGATTACTATAACTTGGAGAATAAAAAGTCTGACACGAAGATGCGCGAAGGTTTGTCAAGCTTGACCTTTGATGTAAACGCGCACGCTTCGCGGGAGAATAGTAAACAGAACTAACGTATAAGGCCGCTTTTCAGCGGCCTTATTTTTTTTGCGAACATTCTATCCTTTCCGGCTATCCCGTAATCGGAACCTCGCCGCCGTTAATGACGATTAGGAGCCTGCGCAGGGTAGATGCGAGTTCGGAGCATGCGGCATTGCCTTTCGGATCAAGGAGATTGCCCGGCCTTCCGTTGATAATCCCCGCTTTATACAGGGTTTCAATCGCTGTCCTCGCGTAGTCTGAAATCTCTTTATCGTCCGTAAAGGCAGCGTATTCCCGTGACTCCGGAAACGTCACGCCCTTGTACCCGGTGTAGCGCGCGATTATAAGCGCGAAATCCTGCCGTGTGATGTTGGCGTCCGGCGCGAATTTGCCATTGCCCATGCCCGCGACAATCCCGTTCGCCGCCGCCCACTTAACCGCGTTGGCGTACCATGCTCCGGCGGCGATATCGCTAAATGGATTCTCGGCGGAAACGTCTGGGCTTCCCTCCATCCGGTAGATAAGCGTCGCGATCATGCCCCGTGTCGCGTTCATATTAGGAGAAAACAGAGGCGGGTTGACGCTTGTGCCTGCCAACAGGCCGTTGGAGTAAGCGAACAACACATCGTCATAGAACCAATCGTCGGGGTTTACGTCCGCGAACGGGTTATCACTTTTCGCGTGGCTCTTGTCGTCAATGACAATCGCGTATTCCGAAGCGCCGTTGAATATCAGCAGGGCGACGCCTTCGCTGTCAATCACCGCGGCGTTCCTGAACTCCATCTCATTCGAGGTCGGGTTATAAAAATTTTTGGCACATGTTTTCCGTCTATTACCCAAGTTACATTGCCGACGGTTATTTCAACAATAATATCTCTGCCCGCAATAGCTTCAACGACTTCTTTTTTCAGCGCGGTATCACTGTCAAGGGTTATTTTTACTGTGTCGCCGTCTGAGGAAGACCACCTGTTAAACTTATAATCGCGGTTCGCCCTCGCCCACACTGAGAGAGCCTCGGCTTGTTATACTCGTGCTGCTATTTCCAAATACGCTCCAATTTACGATTTGCGGCGGGTTGCTCGTTCGTTCCTTCGACGGTCGCGCCGAATTGCTGCGTCGTCCCTCTTTCAACCTCAATCACGCTTGGAGATACCATTACGCCGGTAACAGTAGCGCCGCTGAAATCGCTCACCGCGGCAATTCCGCTGTTTACTTCCAGCGTCGCCGTTACGGGTGTGCCGCAGAAGTCGGTGTAGCTATCGTCGTTGGCTTTTTCGCTGAATATTTGCAGTGTGTAGATTCCGTCCGCCACACCGGTCATCGGTATGGAAAGCGTACCGCTCGCGTGATTCGAGCTGTCGGCGAGTTTGCCGTAATAAGCGACCGGCCCTGTACCATTCCCGTCGTCGCTGGTCAGAACGCAGGAAACATATTGGGCTGTACCCGTCGCGGCGTTCGCATAGGAAAATTGTATAGTAATGAGAATGCATTGAAAGCGCCCGCGCGAGGCGCTTTCAATTATTATGAGCATTATAAGCGGAGATTAAAGCAAATAACTCACTCCTCCATCAGAAAATCAACAATATTCTGAAACCGTATCCCCTCATGGTCGGTTACATAGGTTTTATCCATTGAGAGAATCGACTTATCATAATTGTCGTTGATCGCGATGAGCGGCGCGAGTTCCCGGGCTTTTACACTTTCCTCCATCATACTCCAAGTGACCTGATAGTATTTTTTTGTATCCTGCCGGACAGCGAGAAAATCCACCTCTTTGTCGTACCATTTACCGATGAACACCTGATAACCCCGTCGCAGCAATTCAAAATACACCACAGTCTCCAACACATGACCGATGTCATTGTCCGAATAGCCCATCAGCGCGTTGCGAATGCCTGTGTCCGCCACATAGTATTTCGCCAGGGTTTTGAGCTGTTCCTTGCCTTTGATGTCGTAACGATCCGTGCGGTAAACGATATACGCCTTTTCCAGTGTGTTCAAATATGAGGAAACAGTGGCCGATTTCAGCGAGGAACCGCTCTCTTGCGCGCTCAGGAACCCGCTGATTTTATTGGATGATATAATGCCGCCTGTATTGGCGATAACATAGCGCACGATTTTCTCCAGCAAGGCGACGTCCTTGCTATTGCTTCGCGCCACCACATCCTTGACGATTACGGTATTGTAAATGCCTATAAGAAATTGATTGACCGTGTTGTTATCCCGCGGCAGGGTGGTAACCGCGGGCAGACTTCCGTATTTCAAATACTGATTGAATTTGTCCTCGACGCTCCAATCCTGAGGCAAGTGCCCAAAACGCAAAAACTCTTTGAAAGACAACGGAAGCATTTTAATTTCCACATACCGCCCTGAAAGTAAGGTGGATATGTCCGAAGATAACAAATACGCGTTCGAGCCTGTGATATAGATGTCAACGTCAATATCAGTTTCCACATTTAGGCTGTTAACTGCCTTTTCCCAGTGTTTCACCTGCTGAATCTCGTCCAGCATCAGATAACATTTGCCGTTCGCGGGTATCCTGTCCCGGATCAACTTATAGAATACGCGATAGTCCCGTATGTCGTCATAAATCATAAGCTCAAAATTCATGTCTATGATATGGTCGCCGGGCGCGCCGTCACGCAGCAAACGCTCTTTGAACAGTTGTAACAGCGTAGACTTTCCGCAGCGCCGCAATCCCGTGATAACTTTGATCAGCTTATTATCCCTGTAGGCCAAAAGCTGTTTCATATATTGGTCGCGCATAATCATATAGGTCGCCTCCAACTGTCAGTATATAGTAAAAACTTTAAAAAAACAATAGTTTTGCCCCTGTGCGGGCAAAACTATTTTTCAACTGATATTTCAAATAATTTGCCTTGGACGTCACATAATGTCAACGCTAAAGTATCCGGCTGGCATATGTTCACACCGCACCTTCTTCCAAAATTTACTATTACAACCCCCCAAAAGCCTTGTACAGCCTCTCCAACGCCTCTTCAAGCGTCGCCTTCGGGCAGGCGATGTTAACACGCTGGAAGCCCTCCCCTTCCCTGCCGAACATGGTCCCGCTGTCCAGCCATAGACGCGCCTCGTGAATAATCCGCTTATCGAGTTCATCCCGCGAGAGTCCGAAGCTGTTGAAATCCAGCCACAGCAGGTAGGTTCCCTCCGGCTCAATCAGGCGGATTTTCGGCAGCCGCGCCTCAAGGAATCCTCGGACGAAACTGATATTCTCCGCCAAATACACTTTCAGCGATTCCAGCCATTCGCCGCCTTTTGTGTACGCGCTTTGGCACGCGGCAATACCCGGCGCGCTCAATTGGCTGTATCCGCTGCCGCTGATCTCAGCTTTCAGCTTCGAGCGTGTTTCGGGGTTCATAATAAAAATATTGGAAATCTGCAAACCCGCCAGGTTAAACGTCTTGCTGGGCGCCGTGGCTATAATCGAGTTTTCGTTTAACAGGCAGAAATTCGTGTGGGTATGCCCCCGCCAGACAAAATCGCAGTGGATCTCGTCGGATATAATAAGTACGTTATACCGCCCGCAGATTTCATTCATCTGCGTAAGCTCATCGCGCGTCCACACCCTGCCGACAGGGTTGTGAGGACTGCACAGGATGAACACTTTGACGGATCGCCCGGCGATTTTGCTTTCAAAATCCTCAAAATCAATTGTATAACGTCCTTCGTTATAAACAAGAGGGTTGGTTACAAGCTCCCTGCCGTTATCCTTAATAATCTCAAAAAACGGGTAATACACAGGCGTCTGTATCATCACTGCCTCGCCTTTACGGGTGAACGCCCTGACAGCCTGCGCGAGCGCGAAGACAACACCCGGCGCTTTGATTATATCCCGTCGTGTTACGCTTAAACCGAACCGTTCCCTAAACCACGACGCTACCGCGGCGTAATACTCCTCTTTCGGTTCGGTATAGCCGAAAACACCGTGATCAACCACGACGCGCAGATCCTCCAAAACCTCCGGCGGCGCGGGGAAGTCCATATCAGCTACCCACAGCGGCGTCAAACCCTCGGGCATTTTTCTCTCCGCCGCGAAGTCGTATTTCAACGAGTTTGTGCCCCGGCGGTCTATTATTCGATCGAAATCATATGTCACTCTTAATCATCCCCATATGTCAAAGTCATTTGATAATATACCACAGACGGGCCAAAAAAAGAAGTTTCCGCTTATTATTGACATATCCGCTTCATTAACATATCCTTAATTTAACAAATACTTAAGGGGGAATAAAGTTGGAATACAGAAGGCTGGGAAAAACGGAACTGCAAACCTCACTGCTGGGTTTCGGAGGTTATCACCTGCTGGAGATTCCAGTCAAAGAGGCGTCGTACCTGCTGAATACATATCTGGACGCGGGCGGCGGCTATATTGAAACGGCGGCGAGCTATGGCTTGGGCGAATCCGAACGAAAAATCGGCGCTTCGGTATCCAAACGCCGCGACGAATTTGTTTTGGTGTCTAAGGTAAATCCCAGGGATAAAGAAACAGCCGCCTCGACTATAGACCAATCGCTGATTAATCTAAAAACGGATCATTTGGACGTATTACTGCTGCACGGAGTGGAAAACCCCGATGTTTTAAAACGCGCGCTTCAAGATGACGGTTCCTACGCCGCCGCGCTGGAAGCGAAAAAGGCCGGGAAAGTGCGGCACATAGGCATTTCCATGCACGGCAAGCCGACGTCGCTCCTGGAAGCCATTAAAACGGGCAAATTTGAGGTAATTATGTCCACAATCAACTATTACGACAGATGCAATTTCCCCGAGATAGAGGACGAACTGCTGCCGCTGGCCGCGTCCACCGATACCGGCGTTATCCTGATGAAACCCCTCGCCGACGGATTCCTGTATAAAAATCCTGAAACGGCTTTCATGTACGCTTTTTCCAGACCGATATCCGTCGTCGTGGCGGGTATCAACAACCGTGAGATGCTGAAGAAGGATTTGGAACTAGCCGAGAACTACAAACCGCCCGGTCAGGAAAAGATCGACGCGATCTTTACCGACGCGCCGGAATTAGGCGAATACGTCTGCCGTCAATGCGAGAAATGTTCCTGCGTCAGAGGTATTGATATTCAAGAGGTTTTCGCCTCGGAAGCCTATTTCGACAGACAGATGATGAGGGGCAGCGTCGGCGACACCGCCTATTACGCGCTCTCCGAGCGGCTGAAATTCTGGTTCGCCCAGAAGCAGGACGGATATGACAGATACGCGAAACTTAACCCGAACGCGGACACCTGCGACGAAACCTGCGAAGGTCCATGCCGCGCCATGTGCCCGTATAATATTGACATTAAATACAAAATGAGGCTTGCCGGATATAAACTGGGACAAAAGAAAATTTATTGATAAGATGGGGGTTGTATGATTCAGGGGGTTACTTCTTTACTGCAGTTGTTCAGCGGCTCGGATTTGATAGGGTTTCTCAACATAGACGCCGCCCAAACGTCGCCTATGCTGAAAGCCGTAATCGGGGTAGCGGCAATTATTATTCAATGCGTACTTATTGTAGGAATTGCGTTAATACTCAGTTTTCTGCTGCGTAAAGCCATAGGAAAATTCTTTAGACTCCCGGGCAGGGTCAGCGCGAAGTCTGAAACGCTAAGCTCGGTTTTCAGCAACTTTGTAAAATACGGCATTGGTTTTTTAGCGGTCTGCGAAATCCTGACGCTCTTTGGCGTGGCCGTTGAATCCATTCTCGCGGTAGCGGGCATCGGGAGCGTGGCTATCGGCTTTGGCGCGCAGACCATCGTAAAGGACGTATTGACCGGCGTGTTTATTCTGCTGGAGAATCAGTATAATGTCGGTGAGATAGTCCGAATCAACGGATTATCCGGCGTAATAGAGTCTGTTGGTATCCGCACGACAAAAATAAGGGATAATAACGGAAACCTGCATATACTGCCAAACAGCACTATCGGCGCGGTTACAAATATCAGCCGTGATTATCAGCGGCCCATAATTACCCTGGAGTTTGGCGCGACCCACTCGGTTGATAATATACTGAACATGCTGTCCGATGAAATGAGCAAAGTCGGTTCGCTGCCCGGCCTTACCAAACCGCCTGAGGTGCAGGGGCTTGTAGCTTTAAGTCCGGCTTCATTTAAGGTTCAGATTGAGGCCGAGTGCGAGTCAAACTATTGCTGGCCTATTGAGCGTGAACTGCGCCGCCGGATAAAACTCAGATTTGAAAAAGAAAACATATCTTAACATATATGTATTGACAAAATACATAATCCGAAATATAATAATACATATAAAATCTATATGATTATATGGAGGAGAGTTATGTCTAAAATCGCTGACAGCATTACCGACCTGATTGGGGGAACGCCGCTGCTGCGTCTCAATAGATACAGCGCGAAACTGGAGGGGATCGGAGCAAATATTATCGCGAAACTGGAATATTTTAATCCACAAGGCTCCGTTAAGGATCGTATCGCTTACGCAATGATATCCGACGCCGAGGAAAAGGGCCTTATATCTCCCGATAAAAGCGTAATTATAGAGCCAACCAGCGGAAACACGGGCATCGGCCTGGCGTTTGTCTGCACGGCCAAAGGGTACAGGGTTATACTGACCATGCCCGAAACCATGAGTCTGGAGCGCCGCAACCTGTTAAAGGCGCTGGGCGCGGAATTGGTGCTTACGCCCGGCAGCGAGGGCATGAAGGGCGCAATCGCCAAAGCAAACTCTTTAGCCGCCGAAACCCCCGGCTCATTTATACCTCAGCAATTTGAGAACCCAACCAACCCGTCTATTCACAAGACGACCACCGGCCCCGAAATTTGGGCGGATACCGACGGCAAGGTTGATATCTTCGTGTCCGCAGTGGGCACAGGCGGCACCGTTACCGGCGCGGGAGAATATTTAAAGGAACAAAATCCTAATATTAAAGTATACGCGGTTGAACCGGTTGAATCTCCGGTACTCTCCGGCGGAAAACCCGGACCTCACAAAATACAGGGCATCGGCGCGGGCTTCATACCTAAAGTGCTGAATCAATCCGTATATGACGGCATTATACAGGTAAAAGCCGAAGACGCGTTCCAAGCGTCCCGCCTCGCGGCAAAGACCGAGGGCCTGCTGGTGGGCATATCGTCCGGAGCGGCGCTGCGCGCGGCGGCTTCACTAGCTCAAAAGCCGGAGAACAGCGGCAAGAATATCGTGGTAATTCTGCCTGACGGCGGCGAACGGTATCTGTCCACTCAATTGTACGCGGCGGAGTAAATGATAAAGGGAAATGATCGCGGCAGGCAGCCATGCCCGCCGCGATACATCTCCCTTGTGCTTTAACATTCTTATTTATTCTTCATTAACTTGCGCGGATTGATCTTATCATACCACTTCTCGGGTTCGGCGGAGGCGCCTTTTGCCTTCTTCGCCTTTGCCATGGCTTGCAGTTCCTTTTTGCTTTTAAGCCCCTGCATACCCGCGATATATATGCCGGCAAGCTCCACCTTTATATTCTTCTTAACCGGCAGCGCGTCAAAGACTTTCTGCTCGCTGATAAGCGTTACGATCTGCGGCCCGACCTTCGCTTTGACCAGCGGCACCTTCATAAACCGGTAAATCTTGGGCAATTTGGACTTGACCTCTTTGGGAAGCGTGGAATTAGCCGCTTTCTCCTTTTTTTTATCAATGACAAATATTGTGACCATCTGCTTGACACGATCCATGGTTTCCTGCTGCTCCACCATCTTGGTGGAAGCCCACTTGTTAAGGAAATACAAACCCACGCCCAGCGCGGCCACAAAGATAACGACTAAAACCAGATAATCCAACCCAGTCATTAAACACCCTCCCGTATCTTTATAAGAGAAATATAGCACTGTGAATGTGGGATGTCAATTTATTATTTATCTTGAGTACTCTAGGTTGTGAATTACGTTAAAACTGTTAAATTTTATTAATAATTTTAACATATTCTATATTGTTCAACGTAAATTATGTAATGCAGCAATTTATGAGACGTTTACGACAACAGGGCACAACCCTATGCCCTCTACCCCATTGCTA
>JAISZF010000297.1 GCA_031269415.1 Clostridiales bacterium | reverse complement strand
TTAAGCGTGATACAATACTTGCCCTGTTGCCAGAACGTATTTCGCAAAACCGCTCGGGTCGCGCGCCATGTCCAGTAAATGAGGTTCAATATCCCAACTCACATCGTAGGCAATGTTCCAAAGTCTGGAATTTGCTTTTCGCCAATCCCCCGAAAAGCCGTTGAACAAAACACCGATGTCAATGTCGCTGTCCTCGTCGGGCGTTCCATTGATATACGACCCGAAAAGGATAACGGCGGCAGGGGAAAACTCCCTGCTTACAGCTTCGGCATAGCGCGTAGCCGTGTTTACAACTGTGCTTTTATCCAACATTGCAATTCCTCCGTTTCGACGATAAGGGTATCGCAGATTTCGGCGGACAATTCCTCCGCGATTTGTTCCTTGTATTCGGGATAGCGAGCCTCAATGTTCAGCGAATTCAGTTCCTTGATAAAGGCTTGCTGTTCCGACGACATTTTTTCAAACAGTCCGGCGCGGTCGGCTAGCTTCAAAAGATGATGAATCTTCGGCGAGATCGCGCCCTCGGCGCAATTTTTGGCAATGGCGGCTTTTAACGCCTTTTCGATTACTTGATGGCACATAAAGCCGACATACAAGTATCTTCCTGTTTTCCGCATAGCCTTCGCGGTTTCAATGTCATAATCGGATAAGCCCAACCAGTAAGCCGAATTGTCGCTCATAGCGAAGCGCTCCTCTCGTCATATTCAGCGTTGAACCGTAAGCCTTCGTGAGAAGACGCAAATACACATAAATAGTGCAGCGCAAAACAGCCAAAAATGCAGAATTTTTACCTACACAAATACTTCTATTGATTTTTCCCGGTGTTGGCATATAATAATAGTGTACCGCAAGGTATAAAAATGTTGTTCGCTCCCCGGCGCGCGGCTGATATCTGCTCCTTGTTCAGCGTTATCATTTCACAAGTTCCTCAAACGCCTTGATGTGTTCCGCCAAAATGCGCCTAGCAACCGCGTCAACGCTCTCATCGTCCGCATCGGCGTTTTTATGGAACAGACCGTAGTCCAAAAGAACATAGCGCGGCGCGTTGTTCTTCAGGATAACGGCAGTTCCGTGTTCGTCCACAAGACGGGCAATCCGCGAAAAGTTCTGATTCGCTTCCGAGATAGAAACAAGGTTTTCAACATTTATATTCATATCAGCATGTCCTCCAGTATTATACCATGACTATCCGTTACCGCCCTCCGCATTCCGAGGCGTCTCCCCGCAGGATCTCAAGCCCGTGCGCCAAATGGGGCAAAACATACTCCAGACTTTCACGAACCGCCTTCGGGCTGCCCGGCAGATTAACAATCAGCGTGCCGCCGCGTATCGCCGACACCCCGCGGCTCAGCATAGCTCGTCCTGTGATCCGCAGCGAATTGGCCCGAATAGCCTCCGCGACCCCGGGCGCCATGCGCTCGGCGACGGCAATAGTCGCCTCCGGCGTTACGTCACGGCGGGAAAAACCGGTGCCGCCGGTAGTCAGGACCAAATCCACTCTTCGCCTGTCCGCGAGGTTTATCAATTCCGTCTCGATCTGTTTCCGCTCGTCCGGAAGCAGAACCCGCGCCTCGACACGATAACCAGCTTCCTCTAATATACGCGCGATAAGCGGGCCGCTTTGATCCTCGCGTTCCTCTCTCGAACCTTTGTCGCTGAGCGTCACAACCGCCGCGCGAAATCGCCGGTCGGCTTGTTCGACAATCTTCATTATGTCACCCGCGGAAACGTCCCCTTCCTTTAACACGCGGGCAAAAACGCCCTCACGCGGCATAATACAGTCGCCCATTTTGCGGTATATCTGACAATGGGTATGGCATTCCTTGCCGATTTGCGTGATTTCCAGCAAACAATCACCGCATTTTAAAACCGTTCCTACGGGCAGACCGCGGAAGTCTATTCCTTCCACAACCAGATTCTCGCCGAAATCCCCGTGATCCACGCCCGCCCCAAGTTCGTTGAACCGTCGTATACTGTCATAAGACAATAAGCTGACCTGTCGGTGCCAGTCTCCCCCGTGGGCGTCGTTCTCCACGCCCCAGCCGATTTTCAGGCGGGCGCTGTTTACATTGCCCTTCTGAACGCCTCTGGTTTCACTTACGCAAACCGCTTTCACTATACCGGTTTCCCCTGCCATTTTATCCTCCTATCCTCGACATCCTTTCAATCCCCGTCCGCGCGCTTCCAAACAAATGCCGCTCCGGCTTGTTATAAATCGCGCCCGCTATCGCGGATTCTATTTCCGCGTCGTTCGCTCCGCTTCGTATCATTATCCGCAGATCAAGCCCGCCGTCATGATACAGGCACAATTTCAAAAAACCCTCGCTTGTCAGGCGTACCCTGTTGCAGCCGGGGCAGAAGCAGTCGCCCAGCGCGTTGATAAAACCAATGCCGCCCTTCAGTTTCCCGCTCTTATAATAGCGCGCCGGGCCGAACCCTCTGACCGCCGCGTCGGGCGTTAAGTCCGGGTATGCGCTCAGCAATCTGGCGAAAACCTCGGCTCCGGTTATGCCATCCATATGTCCGCCGGAGGTTGTGGGCATCAGTTCAATGAAACGCGCGTCTATCGGATATTCTTCCGCGAGCCGCGCGATAGGCAGAATGTCGTTCTCGTTTACTCCCCTGATCGGGACGCAGTTGATCTTTACGCGCAGCCCTGATTCCACCGCTTTTCGCAGTGAACACCAGACGGACGGAAACGCGTCCCGTCCGGTGATTCGCGCGTATGTCGCTGCGTCGAGGCTGTCCAAACTGATGTTTACGCAATCCAGCTTTATCCCGGCCAAAATGTTTATATACGGTTCCAATAGAACGGCGTTAGTGGTCAGCGTCACACGCTCTATTCCCGGAAGGGATTTCAGGGCTTTTATAAAATCCACGCAGCCTTTGCGCACCAAGGGTTCTCCTCCCGTCATCTTAATGATCCGGATGCCGAGCCTCGCCGCTGCCTCGCAGATCCGCAGTATCTCCTCATATCGCAGGATGTTATCATGAGGAATAAACTGCAGATCCTCCGGCATACAGTATTTACAGCGTAAATTGCAGCGGTCCGTGACGGACACACGCAGATAATCTATTTCCCGACCGAAAGAATCCCTCATAAATCAACCCTTGGATTTATAAATGTCCCGCTTTTACCGCCGGATTTTTCCAGCAGACGTATTCCGCTTATCTCCATACCTTTATCCATTGCCTTACACATATCGCAGATCGTGAGCAACGCGATGCTCACGCCGGTAAGGGCTTCCATCTCCACGCCTGTAGCCCCTGTTGTTTTCACCGAACATTCGGCGGTAATGGAATATCCCTGATCGTCAAATTCAAATTCCACAGCCGCCTGCTCAATCAGCAGGTTATGGCACAGCGGAATAAGGGAGGAAGTCCGCTTGACCGCCATAATGCCGGCAATACGGGCGGTTCCCAGCACATCCCCCTTTTGCGTCTGCCCCCGCTTCACGGCGCCGTAGCACTCCGCGTTCATTCTTATAGAGCCTGAAGCCTTAGCGCGCCGCGCTGTCCGCTCCTTCGCGCCGACGTCCACCATCACCGCGCGGCCCTGCTCGTCCAGATGAGTAAATTTATCCATGAGCTTACATCCCTTTATAATTCATATCCAGCGATATCGACCGCCTGAAGAATTCGTTCAGCCTGCGCGCCGAGGAATTCACCACAAGCCTCGCCGGAAAAGCGCATTTCTCAAGCAGATACTTCGCCCGGCTGAAGAACCCTATGCTTATGGCGATATGGCTGTCTGAACTCACGATAACCCAGGCCGATTCCCGTTTGCACGCTTCCAGCATATCCATGGCGTTTCTTTCCCCGTTTACACGGGAAGTTAACGGCGAAAGCGACGATTCGTTCAGCTCAAGCGCTTTATTATGGAATTTAGCCGCTTTCGCCAGTCTGCCGTAATCCATCGGAAAGCGCCCGTCGTCCGGGTGCCCTATCGCGCAGACTTTCGAATGAGCCATAGCCGCTATCGCGGCGTCTGTGTTCGCCTCCTCCCCAAGTTCAGACGGAAACATCCCCTGATGAATGCTGGCGATTACATAGTCCAGCCTTTCGAGTACTTCATCCGATAAATCAATCTCTCCGGAACGATCCAATATATTCGCCTCCGCGCCGCGCAATATTTGAATCCCAAACAGCTCGCGCGGCCATACCTTTACATTGAAGAAATAGCTCCTGCTGGTGGTCTCGGGCATACCGGGCGCGTGGTCGGAGATTCCCAGCACTAACAACTGCGCTTTCGCGGCGTAAGCGGCATTCTCCAGAAGAGTGCTGTACGCGTGCCTGCTGGCTATAGTATGGGTATGCAGATCCGCGATTAAGTCCAATTCTAATTCCCCCTGCTGTCTACAACTTCGCTTATATATCCTTCAGGCGGCTCGCTGTAGTTTTCACTAATAAAATAATCTCCTCCCGACTCGGAGTCCAAGCAATCCACATCGTCGAAATGCCACCATTCCGACGACAGCGGCGTAAGCCCCGCGTCCGTACAGTACTTCCGCAGAAGAATAGCGGAATTGTTCATCGTTTCCGACGATTCAACGCCCCGCCAAATGTCTGCAACCCGAGGCTGCACAGGGGTTTTGAAAGCGACGGCTGCCGTACTGAGCTCATGCATCTCTGTCGGCATAGCATATTCCTCGTATGAATCCGGCGCCATATATGTATAATCACCCGCGTTTTTCGGGCTTTGCGACGCCGCGTCGCCAAGGCTCACATCAATGGCGCAGCCCTGCTGATGCGTGGAAAGCCCATTCGCGATAAACCACCTGATAGACCACGGCGGGGTCGAAAGGCCTTCGTTAACGGCGGGATTCGCCGCGGCCAAGGCATCCAAAGTATCGGATATCTCGTTTTGCACGGAAAGCGGCCTGAACGCCTCATATATAATAAGGGTATTCCCGTCGGCGAGCGCAAGCTGCTGCGCCTCGCATATCTTGGGCGCCATCGCGTAGAGGACGGGCACCGTGAATTCGTCCCTGTCAAGACGGGCGTTATACCCGTACGACTGGTACAGCGCCAGCCCAGTGATACCCAGCAATTCCACGCCGGACGACTTGAATCTTGACGAGTCGGCGTTGCTGTTATCGTATACAATTGAAGGGATTACATCCGGCAGATTGATCATACATATTTTATGCCTTACCCATCCTTCGCCGCCGTCATATACAACCCGCCACCAATCACCTGTTTCCTCCTGTATCGTAAAGCCTTGGCCGGGTTCCAGCGTGTCTATGGCCTCCCCTTCCGGCGATTCGTAAAGCTCCGTCTCAACGGAGGCATATCCGCTCGCGCCGTTCACGGGCAGTTCCAAATTATTTCCCTCTCCGAGATAGTCAATCAGCGGCGGGGCGGACGGATCCGGTGTCGGTGATGGGAGAACTTCGCTGACGGACGCTTCCAGCGTCGGCTCCGGCGTGGGTTCCGGCGTCGGCTCGGAAATCACGAGATCCTTAATATCCCCCGCGTGTTTTTTTATTGTGTCCCAAAAATAGAATACGGCGCTTACGCAAGCAACCGCCGCGATTAAGATAACAAAGCATTTGATGATCGCTGATACCAGTTCTTTCTTATCCACTAACCCTTTCCCCCTCAAGCGAATAAAAAGCACGGCGGCGCGGCGCTGTGCTTTTCTAAAGATCCGGCGCGTACTTCAGACCGCCGAACAATTTACGTACCGGCTTCAAAGGAAACAACAGAACCAATCGCCCCAGAAACGGCGACAGACGCAATGACTTGCCCTGTCCGGCCGCTATGCTTACAGCCAGCTCCGAAGTACAGACAGGCTCAGGATCCCGCGGGCACATAACTCTTACATATCCGTTTGCCCCTCCGGTATCATTCAGCAATGAAACCACACAATTCCGCAGATTTTCTATACTTATCATACTGCGCTCGTTTAAAACCTTGGGAAAAACAGGGGTTATCCTCACGAGTCGGCACAGCCTCGCGTAATTCCCCGGCGCGCCTTCGCCGTAAACCATGGGCAGACGCAGTATGAATACCGTGAACTCCTCGTCCGCCAAACCGCGAAGCTTGTTTTCGGCCAGAAGCTTGCTCTTGCCGTAGAGCGTCACCGGTTTTTCAAGCGTCTTGCTGTCTATGAGAGCTGTGCCGCTCAGACTGTCGGAAACGCCGTAAACCGCCATGGTACTCATAAAAACAAACCGCTTTACGCCTTGATTTTTGGCTTTCTCCGCCAACGCGGCGGTGAGTTTCGTATTTATCAGATAGAAGGTGTCCGGATCCTTTTCTTTGGAATGGACCAGCGCCGCGCAGTGAATGATTGTGTCGAATCCGCTGAGATCCGGCAGCCCTTCGCGCAGCGACAGGGCTTCGCATTCCCAGCCGTTTTCGCGCAGCGCGTCTTTCAAATGCCCCGCCACATATCCTCTCACTCCCGTGATAAGTACACTCACCGTTTGACGCCCTCGGCGGTGGATACCTTTTTTATGGTCATCATAATGATCTTCCAATCGAACGACAGGCTCATTCTTTCAACGTACTCACCGTCCAGCCGCGCCTTGACGGGTATGGGCAGTTCGTCGCGCCCGTTAACCTGCGCCCATCCAGTCAGCCCGGGGCGGAGGCTGTTAGCGCCGTTATTCTCACGCAGGCGCACGAGATCATACTGATTCCATAAAGCGGGCCTGGGACCTACCACAGACATTTCCCCGCGGAGTATGTTGAGGAGCTGAGGCAGTTCATCCAGACTGGTGCGGCGCAGGAAGCGCCCCATCTTTGTAACGTACTGATCGGGGTTTTCCAGAAGGTGCGTGGGAACGTCCTGAGGTGTGTCCGCGCGCATCGTGCGGAATTTATAAAT
>JAISZF010000293.1 GCA_031269415.1 Clostridiales bacterium | reverse complement strand
GTATTGCGTTTGGGTTTAGGTCTGCCGAGACGGGTTAACGAAATCACTCTAAGGGGCGGTTTAAACGATGGACTTTAACAGCCGTAAGATCATAGAAGCCCTGCGTTCGGGTGTCCCGTCCAGAGACGCCGGGAGGTATTTTTCATCCGCGAGACCCAAGATTATGCGCGATATAGAGTCCGCTCTTGATAAAGCGGCGGAAGATCGCCAATCCGGAGGAATGATCATTACCGGAAAATACGGGGAAGGCAAGACGCATTTACTGAACACTGTTTTCGATATGGCTTCCGAGAAGAACATGGCGGTCAGCCTTGTGACGCTGAGCAAGGAAACACCTGTATATAAATTGCCTTTGCTCTACCAGAAGATCATGCAGAATACATACCTGCCGGGCAGAGTTCAACCGGGCGTGGAGCGTATCTTTGAGAATATCTCATTAAACGCCCCGGTGGCGCAGGCTATGTTTGAATACGCCCTGACTTCCCTTATGTCGGACAAACTCTATTATGTGCTGAAATCTTATTTGGGTACCGGCGACGAGGACGAGCGTTTTTTACTGCTGGCCGATATGGAAGGCGATTTTCTCTCTAACGGCGATATAAATAGGGTGTACAGGCGCGTGTTCAGTAAGAAAGCGACTTATAAAGCCCCGTTCTATAAAACACAGCATTCGTGGGACTATATGTCTTTTATGAGCCGGTTATTTGTGGAAGCGGGCTTGCAAGGATGGGTTATCTTATTCGACGAGACGGAACTGATTGGGCGTCTGAGTAAAAAAGCGCGGATTAACTCATATCTGAATATAATGAACTTTCTCAAGCCAGAGAATTTGACGGCTGTTTTCAGTATGTTCGCGTTTACCGCGTCCTATGTTCCGGATGTGATAGACGCTAAGCATGAATACGCCAATATGGACGCGGCTGGTTTGCAGCCCGGTATAAAGGAGCGCGCGGAGGCGGTGCTGGATCTGATCGGTCAGGCGCCGCAGCTTGCGCCGCTGTCCGACGCCGAACTGCTGGAGGTACTCGGTAAGATTCAGGATTATCACAGCACCGCGTTTGACTGGACGCCGAATATCGATGCCAGGCGAATCTTAGAGGTAACTGAAAAAAACGGCGGGAAATTGCTGCGGGCGAAGATTCGCACCACCATAGAAATGTTCGATCAACTGTACCAGTACGGCGAATGCGGGAACATCAGCCTGAACAGCCTCGGTGAAGCCGGCTATGAGGAAGACGCCTCGCTGGAAGAATTGGCTGAAATGTGAACTGAACAACCGCCCCTCTTATCGCCGGAGGGGCGGTTTCGTCATTACTCCTTTCGATACAACACAAAAGTATAGCTGATTTTTATCCCTTTCTCTCTAATTATTGCTACACTGAAATTATCATAAGTTAATAACAACACAAATATTTTCCTTGACAACTGAATTTTCCGCTTTATAATAAAAACGATATAAAACTGCCGTAGACAGCCGGTGCGTAAATCGCGTAAACCCAGCCGAGGCGGAATTCCCCGCGTTTTCGCGCGCTTATTCCACCCGTCTGCCGACGGGTTTTTTCGCGTTTTGGTGTCCGACCGGTTAAAACGGCTGAAAGCGAGGTGAAAACATGCCAAAAATCGAAACGAAGCAATTGATCGTCAAAGAGATTAAGGAAAAGCTTGACAAGTCCAAGTCGGTAGTGCTGGTGGACGCACGCGGCCTTACTGTGGCGCAGGATACCGCGCTGCGCAAAATACTGCGCGAGGCCGGCGTTGACTATAAGGTCTACAAAAACTCACTGATGGATTTTGCCGTTAAAGACACGGCTTTCTCCGGCCTTACCCAATACTTGGCCGGGCCGACAGCGGCGGCTTTTTCTTACGGCGATCCAACAGCCGCGGCCAGTTTAATCAGCAAGCAGTTGAAAGCAATGCCCAAACTGGAGTTCAAGGCCGGCGTAGTGGACAGTATCCTGTACGACGCGGACGGCATAAAGGCAGTGGCCGAGATTCCGCCCAAGGAAGAGCTGCTCGCAAAACTGCTCGGCTCGTTCAAGTCGCCTATGGCCGCGTTCGCGCGGCTGGTCAGCGCAGTATCCGAAAGCAAGGGCGGCGGGCCGGCTGAAACTCCCGCCGAGGCTTAGCGTAAGCGTCACAGAACAAACTATCATCTTATTTGGAGGTATAATACATGGCTAAATTGTCAATCAAGGAGATCATTGACGCCATAAAGGAATTAACCGTTCTGGAGTTGAATGACCTTGTTAAGAAATCTGAAGAGGTATTCGGAGTATCCGCCGCGGCCGCGGTAGCCGCCGGTCCGGCCGGCCCAGCCGAAGTGGTTGAGGAAAAGACCGAGTTTGACGTGGAACTTACCGCCATTGGTTCCGAAAAGATTAAGGTTATCAAGGTCGTCCGCGAAATTACCGGCTTGGGTCTGAAAGAAGCAAAGGATCTGGTTGACGGCGCTCCGAAGATAGTCAAGGAACAGGCGCAGAAAGACGACGCGGAGAATATCAAGAAAAAATTGACTGACGTGGGAGCGACTGTTACACTTAAATAGTTTGTGTCTTTCAAAAGTGAGTGAGGAGGAGTTAACTTGGGCAAGAAATATGTGTACAAATTTTCCGAGGGCGACGCGTCCATGCGCAACCTGCTGGGCGGCAAAGGCGCCAACCTGGCCGAAATGAAAAATCTCGGCCTGCGTATACCTGACGGTTTCATTGTCACGACTGAAGCATGCGCGCTGTACAACAGCACCGGCAAGGTTCTGTCACAGGAAATCAAGGATCAGATCGACAATGCCATTGTCGAGTTGGAACGGGTCAATAATAAGAAATTCGGCGACATCAAGGATCCGCTCTTGGTTTCCGTGCGTTCGGGCGCCAGAGCCTCCATGCCGGGCATGATGGATACCGTACTCAATCTGGGGCTTAATGATGAAGCCGCGTCCGGCCTGGCCGCCGGCACCGGCAACCCTAAGTTTGTCTACGATTCGTACCGCCGTTTTATCATGATGTTCTCCGACGTGGTTATCGGCGTGGCTAAGAGCAAGTTCGAGCGCGTTTTGGATGAATACAAGGAAAAACGCGGCGTTAAACAGGATATCGATCTGTCGGCTGACGATTTTAAAGAGATCGTGGGCATATTCAAACAAATCTATAAAGAAGACCAGGGCTCGGATTTCCCGTCCGACGCCAAGGAGCAGCTCTACGAAGCCATCAGCGCCGTATTCCGTTCATGGGACAACCCCCGTGCTTTCGCCTACAGGCGCATGAACGACATCCCATATGACTGGGGCACAGCCGTTAACGTTCAGACCATGGTGTTCGGCAACAAGGGCGATACCTCCGGCACTGGCGTTGTATTCTCGCGTAACGTGGCTACCGGCGAGAACGAGATCTACGGCGAGTACATGGTTAACGCGCAGGGCGAGGATGTTGTGGCGGGTATCCGCACCCCCAAGCCGTTCGCCGAACTCAAGAACGAGTCCGCGCTGCCCGGTATCTATGACGAGTTTGTAAAATACGCCAAAAAATTGGAAGAGCATTATAAAGACGCCCAGGATATGGAGATCACCATCGAAAACGGCACGCTCTATTTCCTCCAGACCCGCAACGCCAAGCGCACCGCGCACGCCGCCCTTAAGATTGCCGTCGATATGGTTAACGAGGGCTTGATCACCGAGCAAGAGGCGCTGACAAAGGTCGATCCGCGTCAATTAGATCAACTGCTTCACCCGATGTTCGATCCGAAGGCTATTAAAGCTGCCAAGTCAATAGGCAAGGGACTTCCGGCTTCCCCCGGCGCGGCCGCCGGCAAGGTCGTGTTTACCGCCGAGGCCGCCGAGGAGCAGGCCGCCGCGGGTGAACGCGTTCTTCTGGTGCGTCTTGAAACCTCCCCCGAGGATATTGTGGGCATGAATGTCGCGCAGGGTATTTTAACTGTGCGCGGCGGCATGACATCCCACGCCGCTGTTGTGGCGCGCGGTATGGGCCGTTGCTGCGTGTCCGGCTGCGAGTCCATTAAGATGAACGAACACGAAAAGTCCTTTGAATTGGGCGGAAAGACATTCAAGGAAGGCGACTATATCTCCCTGGACGGCAGCACCGGTCAGATCTACGGAGAGGACATCCCAACCGTTAAAGCTGAGATCGCCGGCAACTTCGGTCTGTTCATGAGCTGGTCTGATAAAGTCCGCACATTGAAGATCCGCACCAACGCCGACACCCCCAAGGACGCGAGAAACGCCGTTGAATTAGGCGCCGAAGGCATTGGCTTAACCCGTACCGAGCATATGTTCTTTGAAGAAGATCGTATCCCCAAGATGCGCAAAATGATCCTCTCAGATACAGTTGAAGAACGTGAAGCCGCGCTTAACGATCTGCTTCCGTTCCAAAAAGCCGATTTTGTGGGAATTTACGAGGCTATGGAAGACAAGCCGGTAACCATACGTCTGCTGGATCCGCCGCTGCATGAGTTCCTGCCCAATACGGACGCCGAATTTGAGGTTCTTGCCAAGGATATGGGCAAGTCCGTTGAGGAATTAAAGATAAAAGCCCGCGCCCTGCACGAGCTTAACCCGATGATGGGCCATCGCGGCTGCCGCTTGGCTGTCAGCTATCCTGAGATTGCCGTTATGCAGACACGCGCTATCCTGGAGGCGGCTATTGAGGTTAAACGGGATAAGGGTTACGATATTACTCCTGAGATAATGATACCGTTGGTCGGTGAAATCAAAGAACTGCGCTATGTCAAAGAGATTATCGACAACACGGCCAAGGATACCTTCGAGAAAGCGGGTGTGACGCTGAAATACCACGTCGGCACCATGATAGAGATCCCCCGCGCCGCTTTGACCGCCGATCAAATCGCCAAAGACGCCGAGTTCTTCTCGTTCGGTACCAACGACCTGACGCAGATGACCTACGGTCTGTCCCGTGACGACGCCGGTCGTATCCTTAAGGATTATATTGACAAGAATATCTACGAGGGCGATCCGACAGCCAAACTGGATCAGGTCGGCGTAGGCGAGCTGATGAAGATTGCCGTTGAGAAGGGCAGACAGACCCGCCCGAACATCAAGCTGGGCATCTGCGGCGAGCATGGCGGCGATCCCTCGTCCATAGAATTCTGTCATAGGATTGGATTAAGTTATGTATCCTGTTCGCCGTTCCGCGTGCCGATAGCCAGATTGGCCGCCGCGCAGTCGGCGTTGAAACAGCTTAAAGAAGACTGAGATAAAACCTCCGGAGAAGTCCGCGCGAGCGGGATTTTCCGGGGGTTTTGTATATGCCCGCGTTCTCACTGGATTTTGGGTGTTTTTCTCTAACACATTGACAATAGACCACTTGAACCCGAAGAAGCTCCTTGACACGGTGCGGCAGTTGTGCAAAGCTAAAGTCTTGCCAGACGTAAAACTATGCGAGTCATTCAACACCGAAACGAACGGCGGGCGCAATATTTTTCAGCGAATGACATATCGAAAACTCCGGCGGAGCCCATATAAGCCTCGCCGGAGTTTTTCAATCACTGCTTTGCAGAACCGAAGTCAATATCTGCGCCAGCGGACGCATGGCGTTCTTGGCTTCCGCCACGGTATTCGTGTTAGCGCCAACCTCGACCAGCATGGATTTAGGTTTCAAAAACAGGCTGTACCGATACGGCTTTATATAAATCTGGCGCATAAGGCCGGGGTACAGTTCGTTCGCCGCCAATTGCAGTTGCAAAGACAGCGCCAGGTTTTCATACAGATAAGGGTTGGGCAGTTCCGGCATTGGCTTGGGGCTGCCGTTGTCGTTCAGGCAGGTCACTCCGTTAAAAAACATCATCTTCGCGGTCGGAACGCCGTTTATATCCTGTACCAAGCGTACATTATCCGGCACGCCGTCACGGTGCAGGTCGACTGTTATCTCTGCGGTGGGATATTCCCGAAGTATCTCGCTTACCCCGCGCGTCATCCGCTCGTAACTGCCGTCCCGATTTTCCTTTCCGTCCTCCATATCATAGCGGCCCACATCGTGTATGACGGATATATGATATTCGTTAGCCAATATATTAGCCAGCAGGTTCCCCAAACCTATAACTGTGTCCTCATCCTCACCTTCGCGGGAATCTATGAACGTTTCCCTTGAATGCGTATGAAATATAAGTATTCTCGGTTCGCCTCCCCTGAGTTCGTCCGACAGGTTCATTCTCAGAAATCTCTGTATATCCAACTGTTCAGGCCGCACATAGGCGGTCGCGTCGATTGTGTAGAGGTATTTCAGCTTATCCTCCATGGTAATTATCCGCGAAATCGTTTCAAAGGTCGGGTAAAACGGGGCTTCCAGCGGTTTTGACTCGTCGTCCTCAAACGCTCGGATGCCGTCGTTTTCGGCTATATTCCCTTCCTCTCTGTATATGCTATGGCTGCCGAAGATAAGAGCGGCCGCGATTACCGCTATAAAAAATCCGGCGGCCCAATATCGTTGATTATTTGATTTCAGCATACAATCCCTCACCCGCAATTCCATCCGTAAAACTTATGTGTAAGAATGGCTGTACTATGAATGGTTTATCATAAATCTGGCAATGATTACAATAGAAAAGTATAACTCAACATAAAGGTGATAAAATGAAAAAATACATCCTGTCCTTAGTCTGCGTGGGGGTTATCGCCGGCAGCGCGGCGGTCGCCGGCGGGCTGTCGTA
>JAISZF010000239.1 GCA_031269415.1 Clostridiales bacterium | reverse complement strand
CACAGCGGACTCGTTTAAACATATCGTGGAAGCGGTGACCGAGGTTACTGAAATAATCGGACGGATATCCGGATTATCCAATGAGGAGACGGAGTATTTCACCGCCGTGGCTGACGGTTTCCGCCTTATATCCGATCTGACGCGCTCCAGCTCCGGCAGGCTCAGCGAAAGCGAAGCGGCCGCGGGTGAACTGGCCAAACAACTGGAGGGTTTGAGGAAGCTCTGTTCGGAATACAAATCGGGGAGTACGCCGAGCAAAACAGTGTATTCCAAAGCCGCCCGCGAGACAGCCGGTCAGGCCGCGCCGAGGCGCGCGGATAAGGCGGCGCGCACACCCGCCCCGAAGACGGTCAACGCGAACGGTACAATAAATTTTAACGCCGGAAAGGCAAGGATGTCGCCGGAGTCAAAACGAAGGGCTAAGGAAGCGCTGACACAGGTGATTAAGCTGAACGCCGTGCGGGAGAAGCGCGCGAGGGAAGCTGATAAGCCGGAGGCTTCCGCGATTTCGATAGATCCGAGGATTTATTCCTCCACGGATTTCGGGAAATACTGATTGCCGAAGGCCGCCGCGAGGCGGCCTTAATATACATACTGGTAAACGCTCTGGAATACTTTGGAGGAAATAGCCGCAGAAAAAGCCAGAATAATAAAGAAAAAAAACGCTATGGTATTGTACTTGACAACAGAAAAGGTATATAATAGGATACAAGAGAGACGCGTTGAGAGAGACGCCGCGGAGGTGGATGTTGGAATGATAGACTTCAAGGACGAAATACAAAAATATAAGCCTGTTTTAGGAACTGACGAAGCAGATAAAGACGTTGACGCCGCCGCTGATTTGGACGAGGTAAAGGATATATTGGATTTACTGCAGGATATCGCTGGAAGAATAAATACCGATAAGGAGTAGATTTAATTGAAATGCCCAAACTGCGAAATGGAGTTTGAGTCAGGTCATGTCTGCCCGGCTTGCAAGGTGGATGTGCCTTTGTTCTCAAAAACTGTCAGGATATCCGATTCACTCTATAACGCGGGGTTAGCCAGGGCAAAGAGCGCCGATATGACAGGGGCGGTTGATAGCCTGAAGAAGAGCCTCGCTCTTAACAAGAATAACGTGGCGGCGCGAAACCTTATCGGTCTTGTTTACTTTGAGATAGGAAGAATAGGCGACGCGTTAAAGGAATGGCTGATCAGCGCCTCATTGCTTACGGAGGAAAATCCGGCGTCTGAGTATATACAGCGGATTGAAAAAAACACCCGCCCGATAGAGAAGTTAAACGATGCCGCGCGTATGTATAACATGGCGTTTGACTATATACGCCAAAAGAGCGACGATATGGCTATAATTCAACTCAAGAAAGCCATTGAGCTTAATCCGAAGTTCATTGACGCCCTGAACCTGCTGTCGCTGTGCTACCTGATGCGGGGTGAAAACGACAAAGCCGTCGGCGTGATTGAAAAAACCCTTTCACTGGACGTGAATAACCCTATTGCCCTTCACTACTACAGACAGATATTTCCTGGAAAAACCCGGCCCGAACTCGGGCACGCCGCGAAAAAAGCGGCGGTTTCCTCAGCCGTCAGACGGCAGCCCGCCGGGGAGCCGTGGTTTGGCCGTTCCTTCCCGATAGCGGGGATTCTGGCCTTTATAATAGGCGGGCTGAGCGCTTTCGCCGTCCTCTACATTCTGATTGTGCCCGAAAAGATTGCCGTAAAAGAGCTGGAAATAGAAAAACTTCAAAATGACCGCGTCGCTCAGGTTCAGCTCCTTCAGGAGCAGCTCGACAGCGTCAATACCGAACTCAAAGGGCTGCTGGAATCCGAGAGGGTCTTGAAGGAAGAAAACGCCGCCTTGGCGTCCCAGATCGATCTAAATGAAAAATTGAACCGGATTGTGGACGCGGAACGCCGGTTAGACAGGCAGGAATATCAGGAAGCCGTAGACGCCGCGGCCTCCATCAGCGCGGACGGGCTGCCATCCGATCTGCTGGAACGCCTGCGGAATATCAGAATTACGGCGTATCCGCAACTGACGCTAAAGTATTATAACGACGGGGTGAGGCTGTATAACAGCGCCAGTTATGGGCAGTCGCGCTTGGAGTTTGAAAACGCGCTGAGGTATGTGCAGCCGGATGAAGAGCTGGGTGACGACGTTTTGTACTATTTGGGCCGAATCGCTGTAATCGAGGACGATCCGGACGGGGCCAGGGTTTATTTCCAGCGTGTACTGGACGAGTACCCTGACGGCAATCAGGCCGCCAACGCCCGAAGCCGCCTGAATTCTCTGGGGTGATGTTTGTGGATGAAATGTTGTTTGATAACACAAAATTGGCCGCGTACTTCTTATGGGAAAACACGCTGGCGGACAATACACTTCAACTCTGGTACTGCTCGGAAGACGTCGCCTGCTTTTTGGAACAGTCGGATATTTTAACCATGGATCAGCTTGATTTCATTACTGGTTTGGATGTTTGCGATATCGGGTATATACAGTTCGTGAGGCACATAGCATATAGAATATACATCTATACGGGTAACGACGACGCCCTGTTCAACTGGTTCACGGCCGAACGCCTGTTGGGCAACGGCGAATGGAAGCAGGCGCTTATCTGTATGGCGTCTTTTTACAACACGCGGAAGTCCGTCGCCGGCGGTCTTTCCGGCATTCATTCGGGTAAAGTGAAAAATTTTTATAAAACCGGATGCTTGTGAACAGACAATTAGCCGGCCGGGCCGTAATTATTATTAGAAATATACTTAAAATATTTTTAAGGGGGCAATGGTTATGACCAACAAGTCGGTGTTCGGTTTGGATGAAAAGATTGCCGGGCTGTTAAGTTACGCGTTGACGTTTATTACCGGTATTTTTTTCTACGTTATGGAACGCGAGAATAAATTCGTACGCTTCCACGCGCTGCAGTCAACGGTTTGGTTTTTGGCGCTTACGGTAGCGGGATGGGTTCTCGGTCTGTTGAGCGGGATCGCCATAATCGGGGGACTCTTCGCTTTCGTGAGGGGTTTGCTGGGTCTGCTGAGTCTTGTCAGTTGGGTTTACTTAATGTATATGGCGTATAAAGGCTCCGAGTTTAAGATCCCCATTCTGGGCGACGCCGTTTGGAATCAGGTGAATAAATAATTCAAATAACAGCCGCCGCGAAGCTTTTGCTTCGCGGCGGCTGTTATTTATTGCTTTGTTATGGTATACTGAATCAAAATTGTTTAAAGGACGCGGCCTAATGGAATGCTTAAATTATCCGATATACTTTAATGAGAGCTTCGGCGGCCTGGCGGATGCTTTTGCCGCCGCCGGATTAAATGACAGGCGGGTTTGCCTGATTACCGATCGGAACGTATCCGAGCTGTATCTGGACGAGGTACGTCAAAAACTGTCCGCGGTTAACGCGGAGACATTTATATTTACGCCCGGCGAGGAAAGCAAGAATTTGGACCTCATACGGCGGATATATGAATTTTTTCTGAGCGCGCGCGTGGATCGGGGCTGGGCCGCGGTTGCGCTGGGCGGGGGAGTAGCCGGGGATATCGCGGGTTTCGCGGCGGCCACGTTTATGCGCGGTATTAAATACGTTCAAATTCCCACCACCTTATTGGCGCAGGTGGATTCCAGTGTGGGCGGGAAAACCGGCGTGGATTTCAACGGCCACAAGAATCTGGTCGGCGCGTTTTATCAGCCCGCGTTCGTGTATATAAACATCGGCGCGCTGGATACCCTGCCGCCCGATCAATTCTCGTCCGGCATGGCCGAGGCCATAAAATCGGCTCTGATTGCGGACAGGGAATTCTATGACTTCTTCATCCGCGATAAGGAGCTTATAAGAAATAAGGATAAGGCCGCGCTGCTGGAAACGGTGAAACGCTCGTGCCGTGTAAAGGCGGCTGTAGTGACCGCGGATGAAAGAGAGAACGGTTTGCGCGAGATCTTGAATTTCGGGCATACCTTCGGCCACGCAATCGAGAGCCTTTCACGTTTCACCCTGCCGCACGGCCATTGCGTCGCGCTCGGAATAGCGGCGGCTATGCGCCTATCCCTCGAACTGGGCAGGGTTACCGAATCGAACCTGAATTCCGTCAGGGAACTGTTGCGGTATTTCGGCCTTCCCGTAACAATAAAAGGTCTTGAGCCTGAAGCGGTTCTGAACGAAATGACTTTCGACAAAAAGAACAGGGGCGGCGGGATAAGGCTGGTGCTGCTGGAGGCCATAGGCAAGGCGGCGGCCGGCCAATCCGCCGGAGACGCAAGTATACTGCGATCCATCAGATTTATTACAGATTAAGGAGGCTCCGGCATGCTGCCGATTCTTTTTTGCGCCGCGCTCATCGCGATAGATCAATTATCCAAGTATTTGGCGGTTACGCTGTTGAAGCCGGTCGGAACCGTTACCATTATAGAAGGCGTGTTCAGTCTCACGTACGTGGAGAACCAGGGCGCGGCGTTCGGACTGCTGCAAGGCGCGCGTTGGTTTTTTGTTGTGATAACCATAGCGATTATGGTCGGAATAGTTTATTTTTACAGAACTTTGCCAAAGGAAAAAGCATATGGCAAGGCGCGTTTCGCGCTGCTGCTGATTGTCTCCGGGGCGTTGGGAAATTTTATAGACCGTTTCCGGCGGGGTTACGTGGTGGATTTTTTTCACGCCCGTTTTATAGACTTTCCGGTATTTAATATAGCGGACAGTTGCGTGGTGGTGGGTACCATTCTCTTCGCCATACTGTATATCTTTGTTTATAAAGAGATAAAGGCGGAAAAAGACGCCGCCGAACCGGAGAATTTATGATTGAGGTGACGGTAAACGCGGACTCGGAGGGGCGCAGGCTCGACGCCCGCGCGGCGGAATTCTTTGAAATTACGCGAAGCGCGGCGCAGAAACTGATAGAGGGCGGTTATATACTGCTGAACGGTCAGCCGGCGACTAATAACACGCGTGTTAAGCCCGGCGACGTCTGCGTTATGGACGCGCCCGAATCCGCGCCTTCCTCGGTCGAGCCGGAAGACATACCGCTGGATATCCTGTACGAGGACAGCGAGCTGATAGTCGTAAACAAGCCCCGGGGAATGGTCGTTCACCCCGCGCCGGGGCATTACGGCGGAACTCTGGTCAACGCGCTGCTTTTTCACTGCAAGCGAGGGCTGTCCGGCATAAACGGGGTACAGAGGCCGGGCATTGTCCATAGGATAGATAAGGATACCTCCGGCGTACTCGCCGCGGCGAAGACGGACCGCGCGCATGTGTCGCTGTCCGCTCAACTGGAGGCGCACAGCGTGGACAGGACATACCACGCCGTTATTCACGGCATCGTCGCCGAGGAGCGCCTGACCATTGACAGGCCGATAGGGCGGCACCCTGTCAACCGCAAAAAAATGGCTGTTACCGACAGAAACAGCAAACACGCCGTTACCCACATACGCGTGCTGGAACGCTTCAGGCGTTTCTGCCATATACAGGCTAATCTGGAAACCGGGCGCACCCATCAGATAAGGGTACATATGTCGTACACAGGGCATCCGCTGCTGGGTGACGAGGTATATGGAAAAACCTGCCCGGGCATTGGCGGAGGGCAGATCCTTCACGCCGGACGGCTGGGCTTTACACATCCGGTATCAGGCGAACGTATGATATTCGAGACAGAACTGCCGTCATACTTTAACGACGCGTTGGAATATGCAAGACGTCAATAAAAACGGGATGTGATAGCGTGTTCTTCAAAAGAAAGGATTTTATCAGCCTGAAAGAGATCAGCGCGGAAGAGATACTGTACATTCTGAACACCGCCGAAACGATGAAGATCGTGCTGAGTCAGGCGAATAAGAAAGCGCCTCATCTGCGCGGGAAATCCGTGATCCTCATGTTCTACGAAAAGAGTACCCGGGCGCGGATGTCATACGAATTGGCCGCGCAGTACTTAAGCGCCAATATCGTCGATTTGACGCTCGCATACGCCTTGGGCGAGGCGGGCAATCTGATCGACATGGGCAATCTGATCGATCAGATGGGCGCGGATTTCATAGTGATACGACATCCCATGTCGGGCAGCGCGAGGCTTCTGGCCGAATACGCGCGGGCCGGCGTAATAAACGCGGGCGACGGGCTCAATGAAAACCCCAGCCAGTCGATGCTGGATCTGATGACGATTAAGACGCAGAAGGGCGGCTTCGAAGGGCTGAAAGTGACCATAGTGGGGGACATCGCACACAGCCGCGTCACGCACAGCAATATCTGGGCGCTGATGAAACTGGGTACGGAGGTTACGCTGACAGGCCCGACGACGCTGATTCCCGACGAATGGGCGGAGTTCGGCCCGCGGATAACATATAACGCCGCCGACGCGGTACGGGGAGCGGATGTGATAATGGTCGTAAAGGCGCGCGAGATGGAGAACCTCGGGCAATACCTGCCCTCTATGAACGAATACAGGAATCTCTTTAAGATAGACGAACGGCTTATGAAACTGGCGAAGCCAGACGCCATTGTAATGCATCCGGGGCCTATCAGCCGGGGTATCGAGCTGTCGTCTCAGGTGATCGACTCGCCGCAGTGCCTTTCGAACGATCAGATAGCCAACGGAGTGGCTGTGCGCATGGCGCTGCTGTACCTCCTGAGCCTGAGCGACGCGAATCCGCGCGAGCGGCGGGAGGCGGCGAGGGTATGAGGCTGCTGCTGAAGAACTGCCGCCTGTTGACTAAAAAGGGCAATGAGATCGCCTCCGACATATTGATACAGGATAATGTTATAATGGAGATCTCGGAGGGGATTTCGGAACCCAGGGCGGATGTTATAGACGTGAAGCGGCGGTTCGTGTTTCCGGGGCTGATCGATATGCACTGCGGCGTATGCGAGCCGGGGTACGAGAATAAGGAGGACATCTTGTCCGTGTCAAAGAGCGCGGTAAAGGGCGGGTACACGTCTGTCTGCTGCCTTCCGGACACGAGCCCTGTGATAGACAACAAAACCGTGGTGGACTATATTTTGGGCCGCGGCCGCGAGGTTTCCAAGGTCCATATATTTCCCTACGGAAGTATGACCAAGGGCTGCGAGGGCAGGGAGATCGCCGAGATTGGCGATATGAGGGAAGCGCGGATTTTGGCGGTGTCCGACGGCGACATCAGCGTGCAGGACGCCGGTCTGATGCGCAATATATTGCTGTACAGCCGCATGTTCGATATTCCGGTTATCGCGCTGTGCGAAGACACGAGCCTGTCTCGCGGAGGCGTAATGAACAGGGGAAGCGTTTCAACGCTGCTGGGGTTGGGCGGCATACCGCGCGAGGCCGAGGAGGTTATGGCGGCCAGGAATATTCTTCTGGCCAAATACACGGGAGCGCGGCTGCATATCCCGTTGGTCAGCACGAAGGGTACGGTGGGGCTTATCCGGATCGCCAAATCCATGGGCGTACGCCTGACCTGCGATACGGCGCCGAGGTATTTCACCTTGACGGAGGACTCGGTTTCGTCATTCAATACGCTGGCTAAAACGCGGCCTCCGCTGCGGACCAAAGAGGACGTGGACGCCGTGGTTCAGGGCCTGGCCGACGGCACGATAGACGTTATCGTCACGGGGCACGCGCCGGAGACGTTGGAGAGCAAAAAGGTTGAGTTCGACCGGGCGTCTTTCGGATTCTCGGCGATGGAAACCGCGTTCGCGCTGAGCTGCGCTGCGCTTGCCGAAACGGGCGCTATGCCGCTGTATGAAGTGATAAAACTCATGGCGGAGACGCCCGCGCGCCTGCTGGGGCTGGAGGACAAGGGCGAACTGAGGCCGGGCGCCGACGCGGACTTGTTTGTGGCGGATTTCGACGAAACTTATGCGATAGACGCGTCCGGTTTCGCGTCCAAAGCCAAGTACTCGCCGTACGACGGAAGGGAAGTAAAGGCAAAGGTCATTTTGACCGTTGTGGGCGGGGATATCGTGTATCTGTCGGAGTAGGAACAAAAAAAACGCTCATAATATATGTATGCTTACACAATTTTTAATCTTCGGAGTATCCGGCTGGATGATGGAGATCATCTGGACCGGGCTGGCTTCGCTGTTCAGGCGGAATTTTAAGTTAACCGCTACCACGTCTATCTGGATGTTTTTTATATACGGCCTGGCGGCCTTTTCGGGTCCTATCTATGACGCTTTGGAAATGATGCCGTTATTAGTGAGGGGAGGGGTTTATACCCTGTGTATTTTCGCGGTGGAATATATAACCGGCACATGTTTGAAGAAGGTCAGGATCTGCCCGTGGGATTACAGCGGGTGCAGGTTCGCCGTGCAGGGCGTTATAAGGCTGGATTTCGCGCCGGCCTGGTTTACGGCGGGGCTTATATTTGAAAGGATGCATATGATACTGCGCGGGTTTTAAAAGGGGGAGGCGCGTGTCTGAAAAACTTAAGGTACTGGTCGTCGACGACGACAGCCATATCGCGGAATTGATTTCACTTTACCTGAATAAGGAAGGGTATGAAACAAGAGAGGTGTATAACGGCAGGGAAGCGGTGAGCGTATTCAGCGCCTATTCGCCGCATTTGATTCTGCTGGATTTGATGCTGCCCGGTATGGACGGATACCAGGTTTGCGGGGAAATACGGAAGATCAGCTCCGTGCCGATCATTATGCTGACAGCCAAGAGCGAGACCTTTGATAAAGTACTGGGGCTGGAGATGGGCGCGGACGACTATATTGTGAAGCCGTTCGAGCCTAAGGAACTGCTGGCGAGGGTTAAGGCGGTTCTGCGGCGTTACGAGAAGAATGACAGCAGCGTAGACCGCTTGATTGTGTTCCCGAATCTGTCGATTAATCAGACGCGGTATACCGCGACGTACCACGGGAAGGAACTGGATCTGCCACCCAAGGAGTTTGAATTGCTGTTTTACCTGGCGTCGCACCCGAATCAGGTGTTTACGCGGGAACAACTGCTGGATCAGATTTGGGGATATGAGTTTATGGGCGAAACCCGCACCGTGGATGTGCATGTGAAGCGGCTGAGGGAGAAGATGCCGTTTGAGGATGTATGGCAGATAAAGACGGTTTGGGGCGTTGGGTATAAGATGGAGACCAGGTGAAACTCCGCGATGTGTTTTTCTCCGCGCGCCGGAGTGAGGTATAAAAAAAGCTCGAAAGTTACGCCCCGCCGTCATGGACGGCGGGGGTTTTCAATTTCCACTCCCATGAGCTAAAGCTCAGACACATACAGAAGCATTCGTAGGGGCATATTTTCATTAATAGTTGACTGGTGTTCTATCAAAACGACCACAATGTCACCGATTACAAATGCTATGTCATTTAATTGATCCATATACAAGCGCGCGGCGCGCCCGTGAGTGCGCGGCAAAAAAGAAATAATCGCTTTTTTATCAGTTAATCGACATGAAAATTATTACAGGTGTGTTACATAGGAAAAAATGCTTGAACAATAAAGGACAAAGTGATATATTTATTGCGGCGGCAAAAATGGGCGGTTACGCAAGTGAATTCCCGCTAAATTACTAAAGCGTGACATTTGCGTTCATTTGTTGACTACCCATTTTCAAAATGCTATAATGCATTTGTTGGGAGGTGAGTGTTATGATTCCAACAGCCAAAAAACCAAAAATTAAGGAGGAAGGAACATGAAGAAACGGGTTGCTCTCTTGCTGGCCGCTTTGATGAGTCTTTCAATGCTGTCAGTAAATGTGTTTGCCGCAACCAACAATTACGTCGATAACCGCGTGACGGTACCGGACGCTTCCGCTATTGTGGAGCATGGTTTGAATTTTACCGCGACTACGTATCTCAGATCAGCCGGGAATTTGACAGGCGATCCTGACTGGTATGTCGATGGTACGGATTTAGTGGTTCCATTGCAAAGGGATGTTATAACTGGTTATCAGTTTAAGTTAACTTTGTCAAACGCGAAGTGGTTTTTTAGGAACAACGTAGGCGACGCGAATAACGTTGTCAGTACAGAGGATTTCCCGTTGGCAGCAGAGCCGGGCAATCCTGAGTCTACATATGATAAGGCTAAAGGCCAACTGAATAGCAGGTATGTGTATGAGCGTACTACTCCTGGCGGTATAACTACAATTTCTGGTGTGCCATATAGTGAGGCACTGTATACCCTGGAGGTTTCCCGCCTGAACGATAATGTCGCTACAGTTACAGTAAAAGGTAATTATCCAGCTGATTATCCTCCACAACAGAACTGGGTTTTCCGCATTCCGTTAGTCACCTACATAGGCGACAGTAATGTCGAAGCTACTGTATCCGTTGATCCCGGTAACACATCCACGGTTACTCAGCAGAAGGTTATCTTCGCCAATACCGCTGAAGGCAAAACCAATTCAACCGCGAAAGACGTAACAGTAGCCCGTGACGTATTTGAACTGGATACGTTTGTGGTAAGCGAGCTTCGTGTTGGTTCTATCAGAGACGGCGAAATAATAAAGCTTTCTCTGCCCTATGGTTATCGTTTTAGCGATAATTTAGCGGACATTCGAGTAGGCGTGGAATCGGGCCTGGCTTGGGGTGACGGAAGTACTGGCTACGGTAATCCAGTAAGAACATTAACCAGCTTACCTGATGACGATTATTTCCTTTGGTTCTATGAGGGCTATGAGTACAATGACAAACTGAGCCAGAGCGCGTATTCAAGCACTGATAATACTGAACTTTGGATCTATTTAGGTCAAATTACGGAGTCCACTCAGTTAAGAGGCTCCATTTATATCGACAACCTTGAGATATGGGCTGACGACGACGCCGCGATGCCCGCCTCCGGCAAAGAGCTTGAAATTAAAATACATGTTGACGGTGAAGACAATATCACCGAGCAGGATGTATTGGTTGCCAAACGTGTAGACTGGTTGCTCGGCCTTAAGACCCTTACCACAGTTCCGACTCTGGTATCCGGTCGTTACATCGGCCCCAGTTGGGACGGTCTAGACGCTGACGACAACACCCACAAGACTGCCCGTGTTCAGTTGTATGAAAGCGCCGCGAATTCTTGGTGGGGCGCCAGAACCACAGTTCTTGTACTGCCCGCGACAGATAATAATACTGTTAAAGGCGCTAAATTCCGCAAAGTAGAAGTTGATGATCAAGATAATGTCAATACAAATATGGAAGGCTACAGAGCTACTTCCGCTCTGTACAGCAGTACCAATAATCCGCAGTATCCGGGTTATTCTGTGCCGACGGACGACGGCGTTTACCTGAATGACGGTGAGAAGCATGGCGCTATCACGGTTAACGACAATAAGATTACAATCTCCAATGTATCTTTGGATACCGCTGAAAAGAGTTGGATCAACTTTGATTTGTGGGTAAGCATTGAGCTTGGCTATGGTAAACAGTCCGGCGACTTAACACTTTCCATTGATCCTTCTTCCACAAGCGTTACCGGAGCCGCTGCCGATGCACTGCCTTCAGTTGTTATCGCTCATGTTGTTGATCCGATTACTATTTCCGCCAATGTTTCCGATGTGAAGATTGGCTATCAGTATCAGACGACTTCTGACATCCAGATCAAAGAGAACGGCGCGGGCTATCTCTTAAGGGATAAGACCGTTAGGGTTTCTATTACCGACCTGATCTCCTCCGATCTGTATTTTACCAACGAAACCAAGATTCAGGTAACCGCTGGCGATCTGAAGATTGACAATATCTACGCCACCGGTCAGGGCGGTTTCACCAGCCAGTCTAATTCTTGGCTTGAACTTACAACCGGTACCGGTACTCTAGCTTTCGATATTGAGAAAGCGTCTACCGTCGCTTCCACAATCACCATCTCCAATGTTGCCGTTAAGTTGGATCGCACAGTGCCCGTAACCAACAAGAGCGCGTATCAGGTTGTTGTTTGGGGTACCGCCGTTGCTGAAAACTACGGTTTGATTGATGACAGGGGTCGTACTTGGAAAGCTGATTTCAATACCGCCGGCGAATTCCTGCCGTACATTAATGTTATCTCCTCTCCTGACGACGCCAGCAGCATTCTGACTCAGGAAGTACGCGTAACCATCGGCGAGAGCTACTATGTTGTAAACGG
>JAISZF010000166.1 GCA_031269415.1 Clostridiales bacterium | reverse complement strand
TTGGGTCTTGAAGTCGCGGCGCTGGCCAGCAGCGGAGACGAAGCCGTGAGGCTGGCCAGCGAACAACATATTGAGATTGTGATCACAGATATACAAATGCCCGGTTTAGACGGCATGGCTTTGTGCAGACGTTTACGCGAAATCAATGAAAACACGCAAATAATCATTATAAGCGGCTACGCTGACTTTGAGTACGCCAGAGAAGCCATATGCCAGCAAGTGATCGGATATTGCCTTAAACCCTTAAACGCCAACGAGCTTATCCGTTACCTTAAAACAGCGATGCGTAAGATTCAGAAGGAGACGATCCGCAACGGCGATTTTCTGCTGGATAACATTGAGTCGGAAAGCTATAAAATCGTGGAAGAAATGCTGCGCGAATTGGGAGGCGTAAGTCCGCCTTACTATATCGCCGTTTCCGTTGGCGTCAGCGATATTTCAAACGTTCTTCGCTCCGATTACGAGCTGAAGCTGGGCAGACATAAATATTTATATTTTTCCGCCGTCGATTTTTATCGCGGCGGAGTCAAAGCGCTGATTGCCTGCGCGAAAGAAAACTGCGGCGTGGGATTTTGGCCGCGGGCAGTGGGATTATCGGATTTGAGGAGCGCGGTCACAAACGCCGAGGTCATGGCACATCAATTCTTCATCAGTGAAACGCCGACAATCCAGGAGGAAACGCCCGATCAGACCAAAACGGATATAGTGTTTCAACTGCTCGAAAAATCTATGGACAGACCTGAAAATCTGCAATCATTTCTGGCTGAGTTGGAACAGTCAAAGGATATATACGACTTCAACATTCGCGCCGCGTATCAGCTCTATAATCGCGTCTTTTCCGGCAATATGATAGTGAAAGCCGAGGAAATGCGCATGTTCGGGTATGAAAGGCTGGTCGGCGAATACGGTTCTTTCAGAGAAATGCTTCGAAAACTGCGCTCCGCGCTGGAAGAGTCGCCGCCTGCAAAATCGCATTGGAATACGCAGGCGTCCACAACATTCTTAAAAATTATAAAATATATCAATGAAAATTTCAGCCAGGAGATATCTCTGCAAAAACTGTCGGATCTTTTTCATTTGAACGCGACCTATATCAGTCAGCTTATCAAAAGCGAAACGGGGCTTAACTATTCCCAATACCTTACGGAGCTGCGCATAGGGAAAGCGAAGCGGCTATTGGAAACCACTGATTTGAGCCTGAACGACATCAGTGAATCCGTGGGCTTTAATGATTATTTTTACTTTATAAAGAAATTCAAAAAAGCAGTCGGGATCACGCCAGGGCGTTATTCTCAAAACCCGATAAGCGGCGGATCCCCCGGAAAATATTAACTTGTCATGAAACGCGTTTCACAATGGCTTTCAAATGAAGTACGCTCCGTTTTTTCTCAATTGTCCGCGCAGCGCGTCGACAGCCAGGCCCTTCACGTTCGTCTTCAGTCCGGCCGCCATAGCCGCCGCGGTTCCGGCGGCCTGACCCGTGACAAGGCATGGCGGCATTACACGAACGCTGCCCAGGATTTGATGATCACAGGAGATATTCCTGCCCGCCGTCAGTACGTTGACAAGTCCTTTAGGCGTCAGACAGCGAAATGGTATGCCGTGAGACTCACCGGGCTTATATCTGGCATAGGCGTCCTCCTCGTTCAGTTCTCCGGAAACGACTTTTGCCCGTTTGTCCTCTGTGTAATGTACGTCTATAAAATACGCGTTTCTGCCGATTTCATCCGGAAACGACCGCCGCCGTAAATAATCGTCCATGCTGAGCGTATACTCCCCGATTACTCGGCGGGACTCCCTTATCCCAATCGCGGGCGCGGTGGAAACGAGGAATGAGTCGGCGTATACGCCGGGGCAAAACTCCTTCAAACCTTCGTGAAATTCATGCGCCAGCGCCCTGCCGTGCATAAGCGCTTTTGAGACGCTCTCCGGATTCGTGGAGTCCACGCCCCATATGTGCCCGGCGTTAAATCCCACGGTGCCCTGCCCGATGAGATTATTGCACGAATGTCCGTCGGTGACCAGCGGATACTTATCGCTGCGCGCGATATCATATACCGGGCTGTCCCGCTTTGACATGTGCAGTTCAGGGCCGGCGAGATACGCGTCTTCGTCTATGTTGGAGAGTATAAAGCAGTGCGTGGCCGGCTGTGTTTGCCCTTTTTCGTCGCCGCAGGCGAAGGTCAGTCCGGCGAAAGCTATTATATCCGCGTCTCCCGTGCAATCGACGAACATATCCGCTCGGTACGCCATCAGCCCGCGTTTATTAGCCGCGACGAGGCAATCCAGCCTTTCAGGCTCGTTTTCATCCATCACGACGTCGCAAATCCGCGTATTAAACAATACCTCCGCCCCCGCCTCGGTCACCAGCCTGTCATAGACTCGTTTGAGCGTTTCAGCGTCAATGGGCGCCCAATCCACTATATCGGTATTTTTATAAGTTGATTCCGCTTTCAGGCTTTCGAAAACCTCCCAAGCGACGCCTCTGTAAATGACCTTTTCCTGGTCGGTGAAAGGACACCACGCGGGTACCAATCCGATAGTTCCCATACCGCCTAAAGCGCCTGAGTCTTCTATTAAAAGCGTCCTCGCGCCTTCCCGCGCCGAGGCGATCGCGGCGGCGCAGCCGGCGGGGCCGCCGCCCGCCACAATCACGTCATACCGAGCGTATAAAGGCAGTTCTCTCGAAAAGCTAAGATTCATTTGCTATCTCTCCCTCTTATTTACTGACAAAGCTCTGCGGCGGAAGCTCGAATATCTTAATCCGGACGGACATAAATCGCCGCGCGTTCATATAAATCCTCCAAGTAGGCGTCAAAAGCGGCGTTCACGTAAGCCTGCCGTATCTCGGCTTCCGCTTCCTCAAAGGTTTTATAGCCGCCCGGCGCTTTATTGACGCAAAAGACAAGCAGCATACAGGCGCCGTTCATGTCGTCGGCAATGACGGTCCATTCGCCGGGTGTCAGCGCGTTGGCCGCGTCAAACAGCGTACTTTCATACTTCATTAGTTCATAAGCGTTTTCCTCGTCTATGGTCAAGGTTTCAGTGTAAAGAAGCTCCTCAGACGCGTTAGCGGAACACTCCAAAAAAATGGAGGAAAAATCTTCGCCGTTTTCAAGTCTTTTTTCAATGGCTTCGAGTTCCGCGACGCCTTTTTCCGTGATGTGAAAATAAATATTGTTCAACTCGACAATATCTTGCGCAAGCGCGTATTCATCCTTATGGGCGTCATAAAACGCGCGAAGAGGTCCGTCGGACATATCAATGATTCCGTCGTCCGTAAGCCGCGGGATCAATCCAAAGCGCAGATTGCTGATCATATATGTATAGTAGTTGATCTCGTCAAATTCTGTCACGCCATAGACAACGCCGCCTGAATTCACGATTTGAGCCCTGCGCTCGTTTTCCAGCGCCAAGCTCTCCAAAAAGCCTTCGTAATCCACAAATTCAATAAGTCCGGCGCGCCTGCCCTCTATCTGCGTCAACTTCACCAAGGCCATCGCCTTCAGATTGTTTTGAAGCGTATCGCCCTCTTTGGCGTATGCCCGACTCCATATCTCAAATTCTTGGGGCGTCACGCCGTAATTATTGACGATTTCAACGAATTTACTATTCCATCGCTCTCGGATTGAATAGACGGCGGCCAGCGCGCACGCCAACATGAGAAGCCCGGCCGCCGCGAACGCGATTAAACGCTTGTAATTCCGGCGTTTTTTTCCCAACACACACAACTCCTCTCGAAAACAAAGTCATTCGACCGCGCGGGAACGCGACGCGGGACGAATACGCCGCCGCCGGTTCACTTCGACGCTTACGTATTATATGAAATGACGCTCAATGGGTCAATGTAATTTTTATAGAAGCCTTGTTTTTCCATATCTATGATTATTTCATATTTAATCTCGGATTTTTACATTTGAATTCTCATTGATCTACGATATACTTAAAATATGTTCGGTGGTACAGGACAAAATGTATCATTGCAAAATGTACCATTGGCAACATTATGGCAAACATTAAGGAGGGGTATTTTTGACAGGGGTAATCGGTAAGTTCAGAGGGATAATATCGGCGTTCGTGACCGTGGTGATAGTCTTGGGGAGTCTCGGCCCGTTACGGCTTAACGTCCTAGCGCTTGATAGTAATCCGATTCAAAATCCGGGATTTGAAGCGGGCGGAACCTTTCCCAAAACGGGAGACGCTTACGGCAGGTGGTTCGCCACTGAAAGCCCATACGCGGCTCCGGCTTATTTTACCAGCAGCAGCGAACCCGCTGGGAGGCACGGTTCTCCGCGCACAGGAAATTATTTCGCGGGCGTGCCTGGAAGCGGCAACGATAATATCGCCAGTATTCAACAGACTGTTGGAGGGTTGACGGGGGGAGAATATTATAAGCTCACGGGTTATATCCGAAACGAGATGGGCAACACGTCGTCTGGAAACATCAGCGACAAATTTTCGATAGGTTTGCGCTATTTTGACGATGAGCACGCCGGAAACACGGTCGCGGACGACTATAAGGTCGTGTCAAGCAGCGCGGATTCGTTTGTAGGAGCTATTTTGAAATTCCCTTTCAAATGGGCGAGGGCAAAACATCAGTGAATATCCTGGCGATTAATAATTCCGCGGGCGGGTTTGGATATTTGGATGATCTAGCCATAGCGGATACGACGAAAAACCGACTGGATTTATCCCAAGCGATAGCGTCCACTGGGAAACTCAAAGAAACCGACTATACGGAACAAACCTGGCTCGCGCTTGTTTCAGCTTTATCAGCCGCGAAAGACATTACCGACGAATCATTGGAGGACGCGGTTCGAGAAGCCCTAACTGCCTTAACAGACGCGATAAGCAAATTGGAGCGTCCCGCGCCTATTGATCCATACGCGTCACCGGGCGACACCGAGTATTACATAGCCAAAGCCGGCAGCGACGATAACAACGGCTTGGAGGGTTCTCCTTGGAAAAGTATCGCCAAAGTCAATTCCGTAACGTTCGCGCCGGGCGATAAGATCTACTTCAAATCAGGCGACGCGTGGGAAGGCGCGATGCTGGAGCTTCACGGCTCGGGCAGCGCCGACAAGCCTATCGTCGTAAGTAAATACGGCGGCGAGGCCAAACCGATAATAAACGCCCAGGGCGCTGAGAAAACAATAACCATAATTCCTTTCAACAGCGATATCAGTATGCCTTCGGAAACAAAAAACGTTTCGGCGTCCGTATATTTGGAAAACGGGCAATACTGGGAAATCACCAACCTTGAGGTAACAAATCACGCGGCGAGCCTTGCCAAGGGTACAGGAGTCCGGGACGGCATACTTATCCGAAACGACAGCGTAGGCAAGCTGAGCCATATTTATGTGATGGATTGTTACGTCCATGATATTTACGGCCAAGCTGGCTTGAAGGATTACTGGGGCAACGCCGGAATTCTTTATATGATTGAATTCTACGCGAACGGCCAGGACGGCAGACAACTCTCGCTGTACGACGATATTCTGATCAGCGGCAATACGATACGAAGTGTGCAGCGGCAGGGCATTGTGATCCATTCCCGGCAGAATCTTCGCCCGGAAATGGATCACCGGAACAAAACATACTACGGAAACGACGGTCTATCCGACTGGCTGCCAAGTACAAACGTGGTTATCCGAAATAACTATTTGGATAATATCGGCGGCGACGGAATTCTGCCGCAAGAGACAATCGGGGCGATTGTTGAGTATAATACGGTCAATGGCTTTAACACATGGGTCGGCGGTCAAGCAGGCGCGTCGGCGGGCATGTGGGCGTGGAACGCCGACGACACGGTCTTTCAGTTTAACGAATCTTACGGAGGCGCGCATACGCCCGACGGTCAGGCTTTTGACGTTGATTACTGCCAAACGGGCACTATTTATCAATATAATTATTCTCATGATAATATCGCCGGATTTATGCTGCTGTGCTCCATACGGCAGGACGGCGAAATGGCCGGCAACGAGCTGGTTAACGGTGTGCGTGAAGAGAGAACGGACGCCGGTGTGTCCGCGCTGCTGCAAATGCGCACCAGAGACCCCATTATCCGCTACAACATCACCCAAAACGAAAGGGGTGCGATCTATTCGTTCAGCGGCTATTCGGATGGCGCGTTGATTTACAACAACACCCACTACCAAGCGCCGGGTACGTCCGTAAGACCCGTCACGCTGTGGTCGTGGGGCGCGGGTTATCCCACGTCGGTAAGCTTTTTTAATAATATCTTCGATTTACAGGGAACGACAAACGAATGGCATCTGACCGATACCGGCACTCACGCCACGCTGACTGCCGACGGTGAACTGAACAAGACAAATACAAACATTACAAAACAGGTTTCCATCCAAAATTTGAAATTTGATTACAATTTAATCAATGGAAGCCCCGGCGCGAACGCGCCCATAGCGAATGGAACGAATAATATTGTCGGCCAGGATCCCCTGCTGGTAAATCCCGGCGCCGCGCCCAGTTCAGTCACAGCGGGCGCTCCCGACTCCGAAGCGATGAAAGGATACGCGCTGCTGGAGGGTTCACCGGCCATCGGCGCGGGTCTGGTAATAGAAACCGCAGCCAATGAAATAATTGAAAACCGTGCGCGCGTACTACTACTGGACGGAGCGGAAGTCGGCGGGTATAACGTCCGCGTGCCTTATCCCAGGGAAGATACGCTGACGAAGCAATATTGGAAAGACGCATTGTCAAACGAGCGATTTATGGAGGCGGTAAAAGGCGGGAGAGATTATTTCGGCAATACCGTCAATTATGACGAAGCGCCTAATATTGGCGCGTATAACGGTTCCGCCGTGTCGGTTAATCCGGATAAAGCCACATATTATATCGACGCGAAAAACGGCGCCGACGATAACGACGGTCTTTCCCCCGATACAGCCTGGAGTACGCTGAAGAATGTCAATACTGCCCAGTTTAAGCCGGAGGATCAAATTCTTTTTAAAGCTGACGGCGAATGGCACGGCGCCATTGCCCCGAAAGGCGACGGCGTTTCATTAAAACATCCAATTACGATCGGGAGTTACGGCGAAGGCGAACCGCCGATCATCGACGGATTCGGAGCCGAAGCGGCGATTACTCTGACAAACCAGAGCTTTTGGGCCATACAGGATATACATCTGAAAAATACTTCCGAAAGCGGAGAGAAGCGTTACGGCGTCAATATTAAGGGGACGACAGGCGGCGTTACACTGCGAAGACTTACCGTTAAGGATATTGAGGGCGCTTATGGCGCGGGCGTCAACATAGAGGGAACGACGGACGCCGCCGCGTCGAACGTATCAATAACCGACAGCGTCTTTGAAAATATCGGCGGCGACGCGATACGCTTGGATTACGCGGCAAGCCCGGAAATCAGCGGCAATGAAATAAGTGGCGCGGATGCTTCCGGCGTGTCGGTTATGCACAGCCCGAACCCAACGATCAAGGGCAACCGGATCATTAGCTCCAATGGCGTCGCGCTCTATATAGGCACGGGCAGCCAAAATCCAAAAATCCATTATAATTTCAGTTTGGGCAACGCTCTGGGCTTTGTTGAAATCACGGAAAGTTCGTCAACCGTTACCAAGCCGGCTATTTCCCATAACATCAGCGAGGACGACGGCGGCGTTATCATGCGCTTTCGCGGAAGGGTCGGCAGTTGGGCGGCTATTACCCACAACACCGTCTACTTATCTAACACGTCGGTAACTAACGTCGTTAAGCTGGAAGCCGCGGGTTCATACGAGCCGGAGCATCTATATTTTAAAAATAATATCTTTTATAACGCTGCCTCTTTAACCGGCGTCGGTTTTGACGCGGCGGGATTCAATAACATTAATTACGGTTACAATGATTTTTATCTGATAACCGTTCCGGAAAGCACCAGCGGCGATGCGAAAGACAAAGATGGAAATATTGTAACAGAACCTCTGTTTGTTTTACCTGGCTCCGGCGACGATCAGGGTTACCTCCTGTACGTGAACTCTCCGGCCCTTAATGACGGCGCGTTTGAGACGGTCGGCGTCGACACCGATTATTTCGGCAACGATTTACGAAAGACCGCTCCTTACAGCATGGGCGCGTATGAAGGCTCCGGCGTGGTTCGTCGCTTTATTATTACCGCCGCCGCCCCCGAAAACGGCAGCGTCAGCCCCGCCGGAAAAACAGAAGTAGTTGGCGGAAACGACCAGACTTTTACTATTACGCCAGACGAGGGATACGTCATTGAATCCGTTATCATCGATGACGATCAGGATGTGACCGATTCTCTCGCCGACGTCGATGACAGCTCCGCAAAGACATACGCATTTACTAACGTGACGGCGAATCATACTATTAGCGTTACATTTAATGCTATTGACATTGAACAAGTCGCCGCGCCTACCGCCGATCCGCCGTCAGGGACAATAGACTCCGGCTATAGCGTGAGTTTATCCACGGAAACGGCTGACGCAAGCATCTACTACACGACTGACGGATCCACTCCGGCGTCGGGCAGCGCTCTAAGCGTTCTATACACCGAGCCGATTACCGTTACCGAGGATACCACCATAAAAGCAATCGCAGTCAAGGACGGTATGATCGACAGTGAGATCAACACCTTTACCTATACCATAGAAGAAGAACCCCCCACGGAGGATCCCTTCGAAATCGTGACCGAAAGTCTGCCGTACGGCTTTATGAGCGTTGCCTATAAACAGACTCTGGAGGCCGCCGACGCGGACACGAAGTGGACACTGGAATCGGGATCGCTGCCGACCGGTTTAAGCTTGAAAAAGGCCACCGGAATAATAAACGGAACGCCAACTAAAGCCGGAGAGTTCACATTCACTGTGACGGCGACGCTGGGCGAGGAAACCGCTGCGCGAGAGCTGACGATCATAATATACGATGTATACTTTAAAGACGGTTTCGGCGGGCTTACTCAGTATCTTAAAAAAGGCGCGACTCTCGCCATTCCGGATATTGATACCAACTGGGAGGATATCGGCGGTTCCGAGGCTGATTACACTTACTCTTACAAGTCAAACAACAGCACGATTGTAAGCCTAAGCGATGCGGATGGAATATGGACGCTGAAGGGCCTTAAATCAGGCACCGCCACCATAACCCTCACTGTTACTAATTCCGTAATGAAAAAGACTTACACGTCGAAATTCGTGGTCACCTGCTCGTAGAATAGTTTGCCGCGCCGATACACCGGCGCGGCGATATCCAAATAAATGAGGAGAAGAGAAAATGACAAAACGCCTGAATAGCTTCTGGAAGCATAAAAGCAAGCTCGTCGCGGCTGCGCTGGTGGTTATCCTGCTAATAAGCGCGTCCACATACGCTTGGTTTACCAGCCGGGGAATTTTAAGCGGCGGCGATATCGCGTTGGAGAAGATCAAAATCGCGGCGGAGGGCTTATCGTATTACGATTTTAATCCCTCCACGGACAAATTTGAATGGATTCCCTTAAAATACGACCCCGAACACCCGCATATCATTAACCTGCAAGATATCTATTGGGCGGGAATCGCGAGGGATATTTTAAGCGATTCGAACAATTTTAACAAAAATGGTGAGTACAAAGGCAAAAAGGTGTATGTGGACGGTGATCAGCCGCCTGAAGCGTTCACCACAGAATTGCTAAATCAGTTAGCGGCGAAAAATCAGTTCCTGTACACCATTGAAAACGTGGGCGATGAAGCGTACGTGTACACGAGCGTGGACGACATGCTGGGCGTGGAGCCGGCGACTAACGCGTTCCAGATACCGCCCGGTATCCAGAAAGACTTGGTTGACTATATTCCCGGTTATTACGTTCTGAATGGGATGGTTCCAAAGGTCAGCACTCTGGTCGGGTACCCTGACGGCGTTTCCGGCTACCCGGACTCCCCCCAGGCGGCGAGAACCCATATCTGGTTCGCGGACGTCGCCAAGGCGGTTAATGACAGGCAGTACCCGAATGCTCCGAAAGACTACATAACACTCGATGATTTGAAAGCGGCCGCCGCCGAGGTTAAGCCCTTACTAAACAAAGCTGTGAAAGCGTACGAAGAATTGATCGGCGATGGCTACGAAGAACTCGCGGAGGACTTTGAGACAAAACTTGCCGCGGCGAAAGCGAGCCCCGGCAGTCTCCCGCTGGCTAAGGAAGCGGAAAACGCCAGGCAGGCGTTGATCGCCGCGGAGGCCGCCCGAAACAGCGAGGCCGCGGTTCAGATAAAACTTGATAAGCTCTTAAAGGAATACAACGATTACATGATCCTGCAAAACGCCATGGAAAAGGTAAAAAAAGCCACGAAATCCGTCGCGGCCATTCGAGAGAGCTGGATCTCCATACTGGTTGAGCCCGACTCCAACCCGCCGGTGTTCAGGCCGCTTTCGATTACGGAGATGGACACTCTTCTGTCGGAAACCGGAAGTTATGGCGGCGGTGAGGTCATTGAGATTGATAGCAATGGCGGCAATCATTATACTGACACGCGCAACCTCGGTGTCACGATGGAAATCCAGTACGGTGATCAATTCACGGAACTGTCGGCGAATCTGCAGGTCTGGAAACGCGTGGACGACGGCTCGTTAGTACTGAAAATGGGGCATGGGGCGAAAGCCAACATATTGTTTACAGTCAACATGCCCGTGAAAAATATCACACCAGTCGACGCCGCCCCTATTCTGGGCAATCCGGACTCGGCGGAGGGCAATGTGGCGACCGGCGCGGAGAAGATCGAGTACAACATAACGCATGAGGACAATGTCTTCAACAACGCCTTGATCTGGCTTGGTATAAAGGGTAATCCGGTTGTCGGCACAAACCCGAGCCGCGTGGCTCTGGAGGACATAACCGGCGTTAAAACTAACGCCAACGGTGAGTTTACGGAAAAAGTCGGGAATAAAAATATCCTATACGCCGAGGTGAACGTCAACGATATAATGCCCGCCATGAAAGATGCGAACTGACGCGCGGTGGTGTAATAACCCATCAAGGCTGGAAGCTGGGGGATTATCATGGTGAAAAAAAGAAACTTGGCGAAGAAATATAAACGCGCAATTGGCTTCATATCCATTTTCGCCGCCGCTCTCCTGGCTTTCAACCTCTTCGCCGAACAACTGACCATCTACGCGGCCAACCGCGTAACCATCAACGACAGCCTGACGGGCAAGGAACTGGCGAGCGTTGAGATTGACGGGAACACAGGAAACCCGTTAAGCTCCGACTGGATATTCGGAGCGTCTTACGCCGCCCGAAGGGATGAAACCGGCTTCGCCCCAATCTATAAATTGGGAGAGACATACAGTGGCAATCACGTGACCGCCGTTAATAAATCAGACTACATAGTAAAACTTACGGCCCGCGTGATTGCCGCTCCCGAGGATAACAGCGAGACAGGCTCGGACGACACTCCGCCGCCTGGCGACGAAATAATAAACGATTGGTCAAACCCACAGGATGTAGTCGCGGATTGGCGGGACATCGCGGACGCTGATCCGCGAGATCCCGATTGGTCGTTTTACGCTGACGGCGGCGTGAGGACACAAAGGACAGTGCTGGAGCGTACGGAGACCACTATTGAGCGATTGAGTGGGAATGGCGCCTCAGCATTTGTTATACCCAAAACACCCGAACAGCCGGGGCTTATCCATGGCATGACTTTGGATATGGGCGAGTTGCGTCCGGGCGAATACGCCACATACGCGTTCACAATGACGCTGAACGGGAGAAATTACTGGAACGCCTCGCAAAGGGCGCGAGCGGTGTTTTATCTGGAATTTACGGCTAGATATTTGCCGCCTGACACGGATCAGCCAACAGAAACGCCGCGTCCGACGATAACATCGTCTCCGGCGAAAACTGATCCACCGTCAGAGACAGCTCCGTCGAGCGAGCCGCCGGTAATACACACGCCAACGCCGCCAAGTGAGGCCGCCACACAATCGCCGGACGCTCCCGCGATCGACGAACCGCGTTCCCCAACTCCCACGCCGTCGGGCAACGACAGTGGCAGGGACAAACTCAATCCGCGGACAGGCGGCACAAGGACAAAACTGTATTTAATATTTATTATTTTGGCGCTGGTGTTAGCATTTTTCATGCTTAAAGAACGGGACAAGAGCGAGGAAAGAGAGGGGTGAGGAGACATGAAAAAAAGATATTGGCTCTCAGTGATGATTATTATCGCGACTGTTTTTATTTTGACACTGGCTGAAAAGGCTTACGCCTATTTCACTAGCTTTGACTCGGCGGAAGCGGTCATATCATTTGAGCTTGTATTACCTCTCCCCACCTCAATAATAACATTAACATCCCCCTCTGGTGTTGAGGTATCTATATCCTCCTCCGCATTGGAGGCTGTTCCATGAAATTCAATAAATTTCGCGAATGGAGGGACGGCATGAACGAAAGCGTAGAAACGCTCAATAATTCACTTTCGGAAACTGAACAAAAGACAGACGCGGAGAAGGATCAGCAAGCCGAACAGCCGACGCCCGACGCTCGCGTTTTGATTTTTCCGCGGGAACAACCGCCCACTGAACCGCTGAAGGAAACGGCTTGTCAGACTCAACAGATTCCACCATGCTTGGCGTCCTTACCTCCGACCGGCGTTTACTGCCCGCAAGGTCAGGCGATATGCAAAACGCCCTGTTACATGCTGCCGTATTATCTCGGAATGGCCGCCGCGCAATCACGCCCAATTATTCCGGAACAGAATCCGCTCACGCCGGCCGGGCCGCCTTATCCGGCCAAACCCGCGGAATCCGCTAAACCAAAGAGCGTTCTTGGCCGAATTATCAGCTTATTATCAAATATCCTGTCAGTCGCGCTGATCCTTATCGCGGTTTTCGCCGCCTACTCTTTTTTGACCGGCGACAGGGAATACGGCGTGGCGATCGGCACATTCAGGCTCTTTAACGTTATAACCGCCAGCATGGAACCAACCATCAACGCCGGCAGCGTGATTGTCACAATGGAGCCAAAGGAATATGAGCTTAAAAGGGGCGATATAGTCACTTTTGTGTTAACCGAGGAATCAGAAAGTCTCGTAACGCACCGTATAACCCAAGTCGGGCCGGAGCAAGGCGTTTACACCACTCGCGGCGACGCCAACAGGGTGGACGATCCCCCCATACATTTTGAGAATATTATCGGTAAGCATGTGTTTACCATACCGCTGCTTGGAATAGTGATGTCTTCCCTATCGTCCCCGATCAGCGCCGTGTGGCTGATAAGTATTGTTATGTTATTCATTCTTTTGTTCTGGATCGTCAAAAAGATATTCCAGGAGGAAAGACAGAAAGGGGGCGCGCCGGAATGATCTCGGTCTATTGGAAACGGCTGGCGGAAGCCTTTCAAATCAGAAGCAATCATCCAATATTACAGTTTATAGAAAAGAAGAAGACATGGCTGGCCATATGCCTGGCGATCATCATCGCCGCCGGCGGCTCCACCTTCGCGTGGCAGGTTCACTCCGCCTCGCTGAAAGGCGGAAGTTTGGCGGGCGATAAGGTCAAGATTCAGGTCAGCGAATTGATGTACAGGGTTTTAGACGGGGAAACCGAAAAATGGGAGCCGCTCGCCGACAGCGATTTTACGTTTTCCTCACAGGATATTTTAAGCGCCCGGCAGGTTATGTTTTCTATTGAAAATCAAGGTGATGACGCGGCTGTGTTCGTGGACGTGAGCGATATTCTGGGCGTGGAGTTGGCGACGAGCGCGTTTCAGCTTACTCCCGGCGAGCAGAAAGACCTCGTCAATTACACGCCAAAATGGGACGCTGACGCGACGCTACAACAACAGATCGACGCCCTGGCCGCGCTGAAAACTCATATTTGGTTTGATGACGTACTGTTAGAGTCGTCGGCTGAGCTGGGTATCAATCAGAGCGCGATAGGCGATATTCAGGTGACTTCGGACGACGTGACTTCCGCTTTGAAAACGCTGCTTGATAATCTGGAAACCCTATATAAAGCTCTGGTAACGGATTCCTACTACACTCTGCTTAACGATTACGAGGCAAAATTGCGGGCGGCTAAAACCGCGCCGGAGGACACAGCGCTGGGAGTAGCGGCGTATGAAGCCAAAAAGCTTCTGGACAAAGCGGATAACGATGGTCTTCCCCTTATTAAAGAGCGCGAGCGGGCATATGGCGAGGCGCTGAAAAAGTATTACGACGCGCTGCTTTTAAGCGACGCGCTTGTCAAAGGCAAGGAGGCTGTTCAGGACGCGGACGACGGGTATAGGGATGCATTGATCCAAAATCAGTATCTGGTCGCCTCGAACGGCACGGACGTAAGACCGCTTAAAAGCGGCGAAATCTCATATCTGCTGGGAAATAACGAGGACGCTCAAACCCGAAACATAACAGTGGAAACATTCCCGCGCTACGGAGACATTACAACAGAATTAGGCGTAACACCGATTTACGAGGTTTACACGCGTAATGACGGAAACGCCTTTGTAATTCAAATGGGTTCGGGCGCAAAAATAGATATTGTGTTCAATGTGAGTATGCCCGTTAATAACTTTGGCGCCACTACAGCGCTTGAGGACAATTTATTTAACGGTGTTCGGATTTGGCTGGGCGATGACGATTTAACGGTCGTGGGCACAAATAATTCCGCGTTGGCGTTAAAAGACCTAGTTGGCGTTGATATTGACATTGACCCCGTTTCTGAAGGGGAGTTCACGCCGATGACGCGTTCAAAAAAGATTACGGTAAACGGTGAGACTATTGATATTCTTCCTCTGGAGGACGCGATTGGCTTCCAATCCGCGGACTCTGAGTAGAATGGGGATGGGCGCGGATGCGTAAAAAAAATCTCCTGTTTGTCACAATTGTCATATCGGCGCTCACCTTCATCTCCGTGAACGCCGCCGCCTGGCCGGCGTCATGGGGATTTCCTCCCGAGCCAGCCGCCGTGAGCCTGGATAAAGTCAAGATAACGGTTCAGGTCGTGGAACAAAGCGAGGAAACACTACGGTTTGACGGTACAGCGGACAGCAAAAGCTTTGTCACTTTCAAATTTTCAAACGGAACGCCGTATGACAACGATCTGGATAGCCGCGTTCCGCTGCTCATCAAGCCGGAACTGATACTGGGCATAGAAGGCTCGGACGATGGAAACCATGTTTGGGAAACGCTGAGAGAGACCGGCGCGATCAGCGTCGCCCTCTCCACAAGCGCGTTGACAGTCAGCGAGGAATCCTTCCATGAAGACATGGATATGTACGTTGTGTTAGATCCCGGCGCGTCCGCGGTTCTGACTGTCCGTCTGCTCCTGAACGCGAGCGAATACGCTGCGTTCGTGGAAAAGTACGGCGCGGGATGGCTGCGTCATTTTGAGAACGGCGCGGAAACAATCGTGTTTCCCTATAGCGTAACGGCGAGGGTGAACGCGCGCGCCGTGCCTTATGATAAAGACGCCGCGTTATCCTTTTATGGGTTATCAGAATCTTAACACTATACACAGAGGCGGTCTAAACATATTGCTTTAGACCGCCTCTTTTGATCTGCCACGTTCGATGGTCCCTGTCTACCTATTTTTTCCGCGACGCTTCCGTCACATGTTTATCTGTTATTGAGATGGGCTAATGTCATATTTTAAAAACTCCGCTGTATTCATAATATCAGCTCCTTTCGTCGGCTGGATCATTCCCTCTGTTTCTGTCTGATAGTATACGACTAAAACGGGTAATAAACAACTGCTTTCAGTAGAGTAGGAAAGAACCGCCTTGCCGCGCTTGGCCGCAGAACACGGTAATTGTTCCGATTTGGACGATATGAATTTTTCATGCCTTGCTTATAACATAGCGCCGCGTTTGTTGCAAGCCAATTAAGTCACCAACCCTCACTTGAAGTTCGGGTTGGTGACTTAATTGACTATCTTTCAAATCGAAGAGGATTGCCCTGCCACCACTTCAAACAACCGCGCTGTATGCCTTTTGGGCAATTGCACGCTCAATGTTCCCCTCCGCGCGTTCCATTGCCAAGCGCACTCCTCATATGACGGATACGCGCACCGGACGGCAACATCTGTTTTGCCTTTTAACGCGGGGATTGGCAAAACACAAGAATCCGTTTCACTGTCTCTGCGCCAAACAGCCAGCAAAACCGTGTCGACCTCAAGCAGTCCCAAACTCACCCACGGGTCAGAAAAGCGCGAAAGCCCCAATGGCCAAAACGGCAGCGCGTTCTTTATCATATGGCGTATATTCTTGTAATACGCAATGCCTTCTTTGACCAAATCGCGGCTTTGCGGACTGATACGCGCAAGATGGCCGCTTTGATGTACGCGCAGAAGCATGGCGTTTACCATATTGAATACGACCTCTTCTTTATCCCCCGTAACTATCGGATAAGACCAAACCGCGGCTTGCTCCGGCGTAACGCCTGTCGGGGCGTTTGCAGCGATAGTGGCGTAAAAGGGGTATTCTTCCTGATCGCTTGTAGACTGTATACTGTGCCGTGTCAGAAGCGCGTAATCCATCCGCAAGCCGCCGCTGGAGCAATTTTCTATGACCAAGTCCGGATAGTTCTCAAAAATACTGTCCAGCCACCGTAAATAGGCGCGTTCATGCTGAAGAAGCCCTTCGCCGACGCTGTCCGCGTTTTGTTCCGTACCAATACCGGGCTCGATGTTGTAGTCCATTTTGATGTAGCCAACGCCGTATTCGTTTACCAAACGGTCAATAACTGATGTGGCAAACGCTGTCACTTCGGGGCTGCGAAAATCCAATTGAAACCGGCCGCGATCATAGACGCGTTTTCCGTGACGGGTAAAAAACCAAGAATCATCCGTGTCACTCAATTTGGGACTGTTAATACCCATTACCTCAATCTCCAGCCATAAGCCCGGTATCATGTTTTTAGAACGAATATAATCCAAAACCTCTTTTAATCCGCCGGGGAATCTTACTTTTGAGGGCATCCATTCTCCGACATTGTCCCACCAATACCCATCTGCGTACCAACCCGCGTCAATACAATAATATTCGCATCCGACTTCCGCCGCCGCGTCAATAAGCGGAAGTTCCTTTGACGTCGTCGGATCCCCGAATAGGCCGTTCATGTAGTCGTTAAAAATAACAGGCAATTGCTTATTGTCCTCGTTCGCTCGTCGAATAACCCGGCGGTAACGCGTCAATTCCCCAATTGAAGCCGTAAATCCTACAGTCGCGCCAACGCATACCGGAACGGATGTAAACATGTCGCCGGGTCTTAACGTCTTGAACCAGTGTGATTCCGTTTCTGTCGGCCCGCTTAGCAAGAGGTAAAAATGATTGGTTTGATCGCTAATCTCCCAATGCCATGAACCGTTGTGTTCAATTTGCCAAAAGAGGGTGTTGCCTTGTTCTGTATTTTCCAATACGCCCATCGGCAAATATTCTTTTGTCGACCAGTTACCAACATTTGCCACTCCAATGGATTTGCTGGAACGCTGCGCTTTATAATTTTGGGATTGCGCGATCCCAAGCTGCTCAAACGAATAGGACTGCCACAGCAGTTCTCGCTGCCAAGAATTATGAGGAATGTGTACACGCATTCTTTCATCCCGTGGCAAAAATCCGCCGGCGGCAATGCCGTTAAGTACAAAGGAAGAGACCGCTTCAAGAGTTTGCGTTTCTGTTCCCATGTTTCTTACGTCTGTCCAGCAGCGCGTCACCGGGATATTGTCGAAGAATTGAAAATGCGAAATTACCTCAATCCCGATATCAGTGTCTTTTGTAACTATCTCTAGTTTTCTGCCATACTTGTTTCTTATGTCCGCGTGACTTTTATATGTCAAACGATAACCCGGCGCAGTCACTATATATTTTGTGCCATGCCGTTCTTCAGGGCGGTTAAGCCCCGACATTTGAACCTCAACCAACCGGAAGCCCCGTTTTTCATCCTCTTTGATAAGAGATTCGCGAAATGGCAGGGAGGAAAAATGCAGAAACTTAACAGCCTTTTGTTTGTTGATTTCAAATACGAGAAACAATCCGTTTTCTTGAATAGTAATACGAGCCATTCAGCGCTTTCACTCCTTTACCGCGCCGAGCATTATACCATTAACAAAGTATTTTTGCAAAAATGGGTACACTACTAGCATCGGAATCATCGCGATAAATATCTTCGCGGCATCCAAAGACCTGTTGGAGAGTTTACTGAGGTTTTCCAGTTGATCCTTGGTGAGATTGGTCATCGGTATATTGACTACCATTTGTTTGATGTATGTTTGTAATGGATAATGCGCTTCGCCGGTTGTTAAAACCAAACCTTGGAAAAATTCATTCCAGTGATACACGCCTGTAAATAATACAATTGTCGCGATAACCGGCACTGAACATGGCGCCACAATCC
>JAISZF010000113.1 GCA_031269415.1 Clostridiales bacterium | reverse complement strand
GAAACTCCGCGTCTTGCTTGACTTTGATCTGCGCCTCGATTTGTTCGGCGTCATTGCGCTCTTTGGACAAACTGTCGATAGCTTCCGCAGCCAAGGTTTTCTGGTCGACGATTTGCCTGCGAATCTGGTCGCATTTAGAACCCAACAGTTTTTCAATCAGTTTTTTTTCAGAATCTTTGCCGACAGCCGCGAGTTCTTTTTGACCGAAAAACAAGGGATTGCGCAAAACTGTTTCCTGAATTAAAACGCCCGGCTGCAGTTTGCCTTCATAAAAAACATTGGCGGGTTCTTTCAAGATACGATGGATTTGGTAGATCCGCCCATGTCTGTCCAGCGTATGGAGTACAATTTTCCCGCCGCCGCCGAGCGTTCGATCCACTAAATTCCGCTTATACTCGCGGTCTGTATCGTTTTCATCAATACGAATATCTAACGCGTAGCGCAAAACTTCGAGTATAGAAGATTTCCCGCTGCCACGAATGCCGATAAGCGTATTAAGTTCAGGCGAAAACGAAATGGATTTACCATCCAAAATGCCTCCGGTAAAATCAACGCTTCGGATATGGGAATGGGAGATTTTTGGCAGTTTCTCGCTCAAGCGGTTCTCGTGATCAAGCAACGCAAATTTAACAGCTTCAAAGGTGAACGCGCCGAGCTTAAGAAAAACGCTTTTTTCTTCGACATGAGCGGAAATCAGAAAATAATCCAACCCCGTCTTGTCGAGTTCCTCCACTGTTCGAAAAATATTATTATCGCTTATACCGCTTCCATTCTGGTATTCATCGACTGTCTTGCCGGGGAACATAGCGGTGATAAACGGAGAAATCCTGTCCTTGTCATCTGCCAGCCATTCATCGGAAAACACGGCTAGCGTATGAATACCGTTGTCGCCATCGTTGACGGACAGCTCAACGCCGGGAAGCAGGAAGACGTCTTTTTTCTTCGCGGTACTTTTCAGCGCCTTGAACTCTGCAAAGTTGAACTTGTTGTGATTTGTGATAACACCCACGCGGATGTTTTCGGCAATGAGCGCGTTCACATAGGCAGAGTTGTAAAAATTATCCTCTCCGGAATAGGTGAACTCATCATCCGACTTGGTGTGCAGATGAAAATCAACACGCAGCCACGTCGCGCCATTTTGAAAAATCGCGTTATCCATATCAGTTACCTCTGTTATATACATTCACTCAACCAGCAAATCGCCCCGTACTTTATCCGCCGCGTCTTTCCCCGCCAGTGCCTCCAGCAGGGCAAACCCGAACAGCAGAGCTGTCGCGGCGCTTCTGGAAGTTATCACGTTTCCGTCTGTTTCAACCGGATTTTCGCCGATAACCGATCCCTTCAGCTCAGGCTCGTAACCCGCGTAGCAGACCGCGCGCCTGCCTTCCAGAAAGCCCAGCATTCCGAAAACAGATGGCGCGGCGCATATCGCCGCTATTTTTTTGCCTTCTTTATAGTGAGCGGTTAAGTACTCCAGAAATTGAGGATGTTCTTTATACAGCGCTGTGCCCGGCCCGCCGGGAAGGATCAGCATATCAAAATCCTTGGACGCTATATCCGAAAACATCTTTTCCGTCACAAGCGTAATGCCGTGCGAGCCGGTAACAAGGGAATTTTCCTCAAGCGATACAAGCGTCACGTCTATATTGCCGCGCCGCAGGACATCGATCGGCGTAACCGCCTCTGTCTCCTCAAATCCGTTTACAAAAAAGACTGCCGCATTCATCATAATCACCTCTTAAAATAGACTCAACTGGCTGGATTCCGGGATACCGTCCAGTATACCGTTCCGTTTCAATAGTTCCACCACTGTTTTATTGGTCTTGGTGCGTTCGCGGAAATCATCCACAGTAAAGAATTCGCCCTGCTCGCGGGCATCCACGATATTCTGCGCCACGGACATGCCCAGCCCTTGAACGGAACACAGCGGCGGCATTAATCCCTGCGGCGTGACCGTGAATTTCCCCGCCTGAGCCTTGTAGAGATCCAGCGGCGCGAATTTCAGCCCTCTGCAGTACATCTCCAATACCAGTTCCATGATCGTCAACTTATTTTCATCCTTAGCGGACGCTTCTTTCCCTAATTCAATCAACTCCGACATAGCCCTCTTCAACCGTTCTTTTCCAAAACACATCTGCTCCAGATCGAAATCCTTGGCTTTAACCGAAAAGGACGCGGCGTAAAAACTGTATGGATAATAGACTTTAAAATACCCGATGCGAACCGTCATTGTCACATAGGCGACCGCGTGGCCTTTAGGGAACAGGTATTTTATCTTTTGGCATGAGTTTATATACCACTCCGGTACGGACGCGTCTTCCATGAGCGCGATCTCCTCGGGTTTCAAGCCTTTGCCTTTGCGGACGCTCTCCATAATCTTAAAGGCTGCCTTCTTCTCGACTCCCTTATGAATCAGGTAGAGCATTATGTCGTCGCGGGTGGATATTACATCTTTCAGCGTCGCGGTTTTATCATGGACCAGATCGGCGGCGTTATTCAGCCAAACATTAGTACCGTGCGACAGCCCCGAAATGTTGATCAGTTCGGTGAACGTTGAGGGTTTAGTATCCATCAGCATCTGCCGGACAAATGACGTGCCGAATTCCGGCAGACCCAAGGTACCGGTATTGCAGTTAATCTCCTCCGGCGTAACATCCAAAGCCTGCGGCGAGGTAAACAGCGACATAACCTTTTTATCGTTCAGAGGTACTGTGACGGGATCCACGCCGGTTATGTCCTGCAGCATACGGATGATGGTAGGCACGTCGTGCCCCAGCAGATCCAGTTTTAATAATCGCCCGCTGATAGAATGATAATCAAAATGGGTTGTGGTAACCTCGGAAGCAGTGTCGTTAGCCGGACGCTGAACAGGGCAGAACTCATATATACTATGCCCGCGCGGCAGAATCATTAAACCGCCCGGATGCTGGCCAGTTGTGCGCTTAATGCCGGTGCAGCCCAATTTCAGCCGGTTAATCTCGGCTTTTCGGGGGGTTATCCCCCGTTCCTCGAAATACTTCCTTACATAGCCGTAAGCGGTTTTGTCCGCCAGCGTGGCGATGGTACCCGCCTTAAACACGTTTCCCGAGCCGAAGAGTTCTTCGGTGTACGCGTGGGCGCGCGCCTGATACTCGCCGGAAAAGTTCAGATCTATGTCGGGTTCCTTGTCGCCGTCGAATCCCAGAAAGGTTTCAAACGGTATATCGTGCCCCTCCCCGCTCAGCGGTTTCCCGCATACGGGACAGTTCTTCGCTGGCAGATCGCAGCCGGAGCCGCCCGCGTCCGTGAATTCCGAATACTTGCAACTCGGGCAGAGATAATGGGCCGGAAGAGGATTCACCTCGGTAATGCCCGCCATAGTCGCGGCCAGCGACGAGCCGACAGAACCCCGCGAGCCGACCAGATAACCGTCGTCGTTGGACCTCCGGACTAATTTCTGCGCGATAATATACATCACGGAGAATCCGTTCTTTATAATGGAATTCAACTCGCGATCCAAACGGCCCGACACGATTTCAGGCAGGTTATCGCCATAGAGTTCATGCGCGCGCCGCAAGGTCATCTCTTTAATCTGTTCCTCCGCCCCCTCAATCTGGGGCGGGAAGGTTTCATCGGGTATGGGTTTCAACTTGTCTATCTGATCGGCAATGAGGCGCGGATTGGTAATCACGACTTCATAAGCCTTTTCGTGGCCTAGATAATCAAATTCGGCGAGCATTTCCTCTGTGGTGCGAAAGAAGAGCGGCGGCTGACGATCCGCGTCCTTAAACCCCTCCCCCGCCATGATGATCCGTCGGAACACCTCGTCCTCCGGGTCTATGAAATGCGTATCGCATGTAGCTATAACGGGTTTTCCGTATATCTCGCCCAATTCCACGATCCTTTTATTGATGTCGATCAGATCCTGTACGGAGGAAACCTTACCATCCCGCAGCAGATACATATTGTTTCCGATCGGCTGTATCTCAAAATAATCATAAAATTCCGCCAATTCCGCGATGCGTTCATCCGGGGCGTTATTCAGCACAGCCTTGAAGAATTCCCCAGCTTCGCAGGCCGTACCGATAATCAGTCCCTCGCGGTTTTCAATATACTGGCTCTTCAAGACGCGAGGCCGTCTGTAGAAGTTGTTCAGGTGTGATTCGGAAATCAGCTTGTACAAATTTCTGAGTCCCGCCGCGTTTTTGGCCAAAATTACCGCGTGATAGTATTTTGTCTTCTTAGGGTCAAAATCATCGGGCAGATCGCCAAAATCGTCCACCAGATACGCCTCTATGCCGTAGATAACTTTTATATCCTTGCCCTTTGCGGCATCCATGGCTTCCGGGAACGACTGCGCCACGCCGTGATCGGTAATGGCAATCGCGGGGTGCCCCCATTCGATAGCTCGGTTAATATATGTTTTAGCGGGGGTAACGGCGTCCATGGAACTCATTTGGGTATGTAAGTGTAATTCCACGCGTTTTTCAAGCGCGTTGTCCATCCGGCCAACCGCTCTTTCGGCTGGGCCGATCTCGGAAACCATTATTACGACTTCCTTCGCGAATTCATCGTACTGTGACTTTCCCTTTAGGGTTACATAATTGCTAAGCTTGACCACGGAACCGTATTCGTTTCTGAATTCGTCCGGTATTGTGAAAAACTTAACGGTTATCGAACCCGTCCCGTCCGTAATGTCAAAGGATATCAGCATACGACCGCTTTTGATATCACGGGCGTCTATACTGATTATTTCGCCTTTAATAACCATCTCTTCATTCGGCGGAATATCGTCGGACAAGAGCCGCGCCGCGCCGGAGATATGATTGTTTATTTTCAGCCTGGAACGTCCCCGGACCGGCTCGCTGTCGTGAGAGGCTCTTTTGGCGGCGGCGGTATTTTTTACCGGCGCGGAAGCGGGCGCGGCGTAAACCGAAGCCGCCTTGTAATCCTCGCGCACGGACAGCCGTTTGCTTTTTATCTCCAGATCCTCAACGAACTCAACGATAAACGGCGACGCCAGATTGTCGCTTATGTATTTTTGAATAACCTTGTCTATGCCCTTGAACGTCAGGAGATACGACGAATTCTTACCCACGTGAACAAGCAGCTTATTGCCGTCCAAGCTCCACCGCGCGGTCTTCAGGACAGACAAACATACGACGCTCTCACAGCAGCCCAATATATTCTCCCATATGGCTTCCATTCGCTTGTTCAAGTCCGTGTTGGGATCAACATAACGGACGTCAATCAGAACCTGCTTTATCCCGAACTGTTCTATCAATTCTCTCCGAAACAACGTTATGACGTACTCCCTTATCAATTCATGTGTTGTCAGACCCACATACATGCGCGCGCCGCGGGCGTCCACGCGCACGCCGTTTATCTCAACGCGCGAAAGCGACTTCCTGAGGGACGGGGAAAGGTTTACCCGCTTGAATACATCGGCAAATTCAGCCATTTAACGCCGCCTTTCGTAATTCCTCTATAAACACGCCGACCATTTCGCTCTCTTTGACAGTTCTGAATACCTGCCCTTTCTTAAATATAACCGCCGAGCCTTTGCCTCCGGCCAGCCCAATATCCGCGTCCCTGGCTTCGCCCGGCCCGTTTACCACGCATCCCATTACCGCGACCTTAATATTCGCGTTTATGTTTTCGCAATACGACTCAATCTCAGCCGCCGCCTTCACTAAATTTATCTCCGTGCGGCCGCATGTGGGGCAGGAGACAAATTCCACCCCAAACTTGCGAAGCCCTAAAGCCCGCAATATCTCTTTGGCGCAGCGAACCTCTTCCAAGGGATCACCGGTAAGCGAAACCCGGATTGTGTCGCCGATTCCGCGGGACAGCACCGCGCCGATGCCCGCGGCTGACTTTATGGATCCAGCGTAGACCGTGCCGGCTTCTGTAATCCCCACATGCAGCGGGTAATCCGTCCGCCCGGCGATGATCTCATAAGCCTTAATAGTTATGGGTACGCTGGAGGCTTTTACGGCAATGACAATATCCGAAAAATTGAAATCCTCCAGCATCTCCGCGTGTTTCAGGGCGCTTTCCGCCAACGCCTCGGGAACCGCCCCGCCGTATTTTCGCAATACGTCTCTTTCCAAGGATCCTGCGTTTACGCCAACCCGTATAGGGACGCCACGGACTTTAGCCGCCTCGGCTACCTTGCGGAGATTATCCGAGCCGCCGATGTTCCCGGGGTTAATGCGCAGCTTGTCCGCCCCGTTTTCGAGAGCGGCTAAAGCAAGCCGATAATCAAAATGAATATCGGCTATCAGCGGCAGCTTGATATGGCTTTTGATATCCTTAATCGCGTCGGCGGCGGCCATATCCGGCACGGCCACGCGAACTATCTCGCAGCTGGCTTCCGCCAAGGCGTTAATCTGCTTTATCGTGGATGCGGCGT
>JAISZF010000241.1 GCA_031269415.1 Clostridiales bacterium | reverse complement strand
TGTCACGGGATTAAATGAAGCGCTTGGCACATAATTGCCGTACCCTGTTCTGCTGCCGCTCCAAGCTAAACCGGGTTCAACGCCTACCCTTACGTCCGTGTCGTCATCGTCGCCCCAATTTAGGTTAAAGTGATAGCCGTAAGGCAGTGTCAATTTAATGATTTCTCCGGCGCGGATTGTACCGGGCCTTGTTTCGCTGATGACTATATCGCCCGGCTCAAACTCGTCACGGGAAATAGCCAATTCTGTGCAACTGGCCTTAGTTTTGCTCTTATTCGACGACGCGTAAATGATCTTCTGGCTGCTGACGGCAGACTTATTACCACTGTCTATCTCAACCGTTACATCCACATCGTCGTCAATTACCAAGCTTACAAGAGGTATCCTGATTTCATAGGAATAGTCTCCAGTCGGAAAACCTGCGGCCGCTACACCGTTTGTGTAACTGCCTAATATTGTTACAGTGGCATTTTTATTATTCAGGGACGAAACCGAGAGTTTATACGGAATTTCATAATATGTGGTATTTCCGCTTGATCGCGATCTTGTACCGCCTGCCCGGTAATAATTGCCATAGTCGCTGGAGCTGCTGCTCGGCGCGTAGTATCCTTTATCATAGTCATAAGAACCGCCTGTAGTCCCAAGACCTAAAAAATCCTTATTGGCGAGCGGAATACTACCGCTTATCGTATCGGATATCTTCGAGTTACCGGTAATTCCAAGTGCGGCGTATGTCGTACTCAGATTAGTCGAAACTTCATGCGCCGCCCTGAAAAACCACTCCGCGTTGGTCAGCATTAGTTTAAACTCATAGCCATCCGCGACTCTGTCTTGCAGCGGCAGTACCATATCCGTACCGTCAACATACCACTCAGGCTCGTCGTCGTTAACATCGTGACCCGGATTGGGCACCAAATAGCTAGTACCAAGCAACCCGTTCTCAAAAAGCAGAGTATTGCCGGGTACAGATAACTTGTTGTCCACACGGTTGTCTGTCGCCGCCGTCACCGTCGCTGGCATAAATACCGATATGCCCAGAACGGCCGCTAAAACAAGCGCAACCTTTCTCTTCATTAGCTTTCCTCCTTTTATTTTCTGTATTATGCGTATCATAATCCAGTCGTGACGGATACGCTGAAATTATTATTTGAAGTTGTCATTCATTTATGCTCTGAGTCGAAAATTGAAATATGTTTGTAACAAAACAAAAGCCGTCTGTATAAAGTACGCTTATACAGACGGCAAATACACAGCAGCCTATTACAACACAAAATCCTCGAAATTCCCGCTATGAACAACCTTAAACACGCTGTTAGGATATGCTTAAAGAAATTTTCGCGGCGTCTTAACCTTCGTGCGCTAATTCTAACTCCTGAAAATAATAACATGGCTCCTCTGTAAAAAAAGGCTCCCGTTGGTTATGAGAGCCTGTTGCGCATAGACGTTAAATTAATAGGCGGAAGGAGAGTTTTTGTCATTATCCATCAATCTGACTATTGAGTTCATCAATCAACCTATTCAACCGCTCTTCCGAGATCTGACCAAACATCCGAATCGAACAGAGGGGCATTTCCAGCATCATCCTTAGCGCCATCTGTGAGTTTATCACGGCGGACGCCGCGTCGGACTCACCCTGCGAGAATAAAGGCTGATTCTCAATATACCCCTTAATAATACCGGCTGTTTTGGGGTTAGCCAGCAAATCCTCCATCAGCGTTTTCTGAGTGACATTCATCTTAATGAGCTGCGTGGATTCGATGTTGAGTTTCGCGCTCAGCCGTATATCCCGCGACGAAGCCCCGATCAGGATCTCATACTCGCCGGACGCGCAATACCAATCGGATATCGCCTCGTTATACCAGGCAAAAGCCCGTTTGGATAAGGTGAATTCGGCGGTCTTTTTTTCGCCGGGCTTGAGGGAGAGTTTGGCGAACCCTTTCAGTTCCTTCAGCGGCCTTACAGCCGTGTTTGTGTGATCGCTCACATAGAGTTGCACAGTTTCCTTACCCTCGCGTCCGCCCGTATTGGCTACGTCCACGCTGACAGTAAGGGTTTCCGTATCCTTTATGTTCGCGTTACTCAACCTCAGATTACTGTATTCAAATGTAGTGTAGGACAAACCGTGGCCGAACGGAAAAAGCACGTCCATTTCCTTTTTATCGTAATAACGGTATCCGATAAACACGCCCTCACGGTATTCAGCGGTTTTCCCGTCGCCCGGAAAATACAGGAATGAAGGATTATCGGAGAGTTTCAGCGGAAACGTCTCCGCTAACTTGCCGCTGGGGTTAGCGGCGCCAAACAGCAGATCCGCGGCGGCGCGCCCCGCTCCCTGCCCCGCCAGATACATCTCCAGCACCGCTTTAACCTTGCCTATCCATGGTATCTCCACAGGGCTGCCATTATGCAGCACGACGACGGTATTGGGCTGAACCGCCGCCACCGCCTCGATCAGTTTATTCTGAACCAGCGGCAGGCGCATATGCTCGCGGTCATAGCCCTCGCTCTCAAAGATATCCGGCAGGCCCGCGAATATAACAGCCGCGTCCTTCCCCTTGGCGGATTCAACAGCTTCCTCGATCAGCCCGGCGATCTCCTCGTCCTTATCCGCGGGGAATCCGGCGGCGTATGTGATAACAGCCCTGCCGGCAGTCGAGTCGAGCGCGTTATCAATCTTGGATGGATTTATATGCGAGCTGCCGCCGCCCTGAAAGCGCGGCTTTTTGGCGAACTCGCCTATAAACGCCACATTCGAGCCGGTTTTAAGCGGCAGCGCGCCGTCCTCGTTTTTCAGCAATACCGCGCACTCCAGCGCGGCTTTAACAGCGGCCTCGTGGTGCGCGTCACGGTCAAAGACCGCCTGTATCCTATTATCCGCATATTTAAAAACCAGATTCAGTATACGTTCCACAACTGTATCCAGCACGGATTCATCCAAGGATCCGTCACGGACAGCCTTGACGATCAGCGCGTCCGTAACCCCTCCGGAGGTAGGCATCTCTATATCCAAACCCGCCGCAAGCCCTTTAACGCGATCGTTGACCGCGCCCCAGTCGCTCACGACACAGCCGTCAAAGCCCCATTCATCACGCAGGACTTCCGTAAGCAGCCAGTGGTCTTCAGAAGCGTACTCCCCGTTGATTTTATTATAGCCGCACATAACCGTCCAAGGCTTCGCCTCTTTGACGGCTGTCTCAAAAGCGGCCAAATATATCTCCCGCAGGGTACGTTCATCAGCCTCGGCGGAAACGTTCATCCGGTGATACTCTTGGTTGTTCGCCGCGTAATGCTTAACGCTGACGCCCACGTTCTTAGACTGAACGCCCTTTATCACGGCGGCGGCTAGTTGGCCGGCCACATGCGGATCCTCGGAATAATACTCAAAATTGCGTCCGCATAACGGACTGCGTTTTATGTTCACCGCGGGCCCCAGCAATACCGAAACATCCTCCGCCTGGCATTCCTCGCCCAAAAGCGCGCCTACCTCAGTGAGCAATTCACGGTCAAACGAAGCCGACGCGCCGCAGGCGGAGGGGAAGCAAACCGCCGATATGCTGTCGTTAATGCCCAAGTGATCGGACGACTTGCTTAAATCCTGCTTACGCAGCCCGTGCGGCCCGTCGCTCACCATCACGCCGGGTACGCCTAAACGCTCCACAGCCTTAAGATGCCAGAAATCCTGCCCGGAACAAAGCCCCGCTTTTTCTTCCAGGGTCATGTCCCTGATGATCGCCTTAATGTCCCTCATAAATACCCTCCCGCTCATTCCGCCGAAATAATATAAAAATATACCGGCTGGCCCCCGTTTAATACCTCTACTTCAATATCGGGGTACTTTTCCTTCACAAAATCAGCCAGTTCTCGGGCTTGTTCGGCGTTGGTTTCCTGCCCGTAGTAAATGTCGATAACCTCGGCTCCGTTCGCGGCCATCTTTTCAAGTAATTTCTCCGCCCCGCGCTGAAGTTCGGGGTCCGTCAGCGCGATCTCGTTATCCAGCAGGCATAGGTAGTCGCCCTCGCGGATTTCTAGGCCGTTTAACGTCGTTCCGCGTACCGCGACCGTTATCTGGCCGGAATGCGTATTCTTCATCGCCTCTCGCATGGCCTCGGTGTTTTCGTCCAGCGAAAACATCTCCGAATAGCTGATCATGCAGGATAAACCCTGCGGAATGCTCCGAGTGGGCAGCACAATCGCCTGTTTGTCGGAGCAGATATGGACGGCCTGTTCCGCGGCCAATATAATATTCTTATTATTGGGCAGAACATAAACCGTTTCCGCGCTGATCCTGGAGATCGCGTTCAGAATATCATCCGTGCTGGGGTTCATGGTCTGCCCGCCCTGAATGATTTCATCCACGCCAAGGTTTATAAACAGTTCGTTAAAGCCCGCGCCCGACGAAACCGCCGCGAACCCAACCGCTTTATAAGGCTTCGCCTCCGGCTCCGTCGATTCGCTGTGAGACGAGAAATTGATGAGACTGGTATGCTGAAGCCGCATATTCTCAATCTTCATATTGGTAAGGCTGCCGATCCGCATAGCCTTTTCTAGAACCTGCCCCGGATGGTTGGTATGCACATGGATCTTTATTAAATCGTCGTCGGCCACCGCGACGATTGAATCGCCGATTGATTCCAGGTAACGCTTGAAGTTCGATTCGGCTTCTTCAGACACATTTGCGGCCATTATGAAAAACTCGGTGCAATATCCGAACTTTATGTCGCCCGGCGCCGCCGCCGCC
>JAISZF010000207.1 GCA_031269415.1 Clostridiales bacterium | reverse complement strand
CCCGGTATTTGATGCAATGGCTGCCAAGTTGTCCACGCCAATGTCTATACCCATATAGCGCCCATTATCAGCCAATACTTCAGGAGTGTCGATTTTATACACAACCTCAAGAACCATATAATATTATCTCTCAATTTACAGTTCTGATTTGCTTGCGTTCGAGCAAAACATCAAGAATAATATTCGTGTCAATCAAAATTCTCATATTTTTGCGTCAGCCTTTCCTCGCGTAATTGATCAGTATCATAAACAGCGCTCTTCTTGAACGCTCCAACGAGTTTAGGTATTACCGGCCCATTTATGTCGCTTTCGTTGACAGCGTATTTCATTGACAAATAATCATCGCTAATTTTCAGTGATTATCTGTTCGAATACGATGTTAATAAATTATCCTGGATAAAAGACTCTACTCTCAATTATATCAATGACGTATTTGTTTCATACAAATAAATATCTTTACATAGCGACGCGGCTATGTGGAAGCAGGCGTAAAAGGGCTGACGCCAACCGGCTTTTCGGTTGGCCCAGCCCTTGTTCTCAGCTTAAATACTCCTTATACCCCTGCGACATCAAACGTTCAGCCTTGTGCTCGACGCTTTTCGCCATATCACGCTGGTATGAATCCAGCCGATCGCTCAGCGTTTCGTCAAAGACGCTCAAGATCCGCGCGGCCAGCAGCCCGGCGTTTACACTGTTGTTTATGGCGACTGAGGCCACCGGTACGCCCGCCGGCATTTGCACTATAGAATACAGTGAATCCACACCGTTAAGCGTGGATGTCTTTATGGGCACTCCTATCACCGGTAATGTGGTCAGCGCCGCGACCATGCCCGGCAGATGCGCGGCCCCGCCCGCGCCCGCGATTATAACGCGCACGCCGCGCGTACGCGCGGTTTGGGCGTACCGATACATGACATCCGGCGTTCGGTGCGCCGATACGATAGACATTTCATATGAAACGCCCAATCTCTCTAAAATGGCGGCCGATTCCTTCATAACCGGCAGATCGGAATCGCTGCCCATAATAATGCCAACATCCGGCATGGCTTTCAACCCTTTCCGCTTCTTCTATATCTATCATGCCGTGTTTCACTTCACTTTACTATCTGCCTACCGCCCGGAACAAATTAATAAGACCCTGACGTTTCTCAGGCTTACGCCGGCGGCGCGGAACTGCGGAGGGGTTCTCCAAAGGTTGGCCGCCCAGCAGTTTCCTGGCCATAACCGGATCCCGATCGACCCCAAAACCGGTTTCATAGCACTTGCTTAACCGTCGGCGAGCGTCTGTATGTCCCTGCTCCGAAGCCATCGCGTACCAACGCGCCGCCGCGGCGGGATCCCTTGGGACGCCGGCGCCGGCCGCGCGGCATCTCCCCATTCGGTACTGCGCCTCGGCATTGCCCTGCCCCGCAGCTTCCGAAAAGTACTCAGCCGCTTTTCGCGTGTTCTTTTCAACACCGATCCCGTTCAGTAAACACACACCCAATTGATATTGAGCCGGGGAATATCCCTGATTAGCGGCCAGCGCGTAAAATTCAACGGCCTTTTCCTGATCCGCGGCTACGCCGTCGCCATTCTCATGACACCGTCCTAGGCTGTATTGAGCTTTATAATAACCCGCCCGCGCTGAAAGCTCGAACAGCCGAAACGCCTCCGCGTGGTCTTCCGGCGCGCCGTCGCCCAGAAGATAGCAGACGCCCAGGTGATACTGAGCCTCCGGATGGCCTTGGCTGGCCGCCCGTGAGTACCATTCAAACGCCTCGTCACCGTCCGTGAAGATACCGTATCCGTTCTGATAGCAGCCCGCTAAACCGCACTGCGCGCCGGCGTGACCCCTTACCGCCGCTTTAGACAGCCATTCCACCGCCTTGCGCTCGTTCTTTTCAACGCCGACGCCCGTCAGGTAGCGTCTGCCCGCCTGATACTGAGCTTCCAGAAAACCGTTTTCAGCGGACCGAATATACCACCAAGCCGCTTTTTTTTCGTCCGTCCCGACGCCTATGCCGTCAGCGTAACATCTGCCTATCTGATATTGCGCGCCGGGGTGCCCCTGATCAGCGGAACGCGTATACCATTCGAATGCCGTTTTTTCGTCCTTGACAACGCCTATGCCCTGAGCGAAGCAATTCCCCAATTGAAACTGTGATTCCGCGTTCTCTCCGCCGGGCGGCCGCGCCGGGTTCTCCGCGGGTACGGCGGAGGCGGGCTTAACGTTTTCCTGCGTCGGCTGACCGCCGGTATACTCCGGCAGCGGCGCAAAACGCGGCGAAGGCTCGATCTCCTTATATTCATCCGGATTCGAGTTCATCTCATCCGTAACAATCCACGCAAAGTACTCCAGAGTCTCCCTGGCCGCATCTTCTATAATAACGTAATCGGCCGACATCTCGGCGACCAGCCTGTCCAGTGCGAAGGCGTCATTTGCCCTGTACGCGCTTTCCAATTTAGTATACGCGTCCATTTTATTTATGGCAATACTCATGAGGTATCGCGTGCGCCTGTCCGCGATGATATCCATTACCGCCCCGCTGAAGTAACTGCCCTTGCGGAAGATCCTCAAGCCGAAATGTGTCTTCATATCCAGGAGGGCTTTAAGCACTGTCTGATCCATAAAAACCCCCGTTTATTCCGTCCGGAACACGCCGGCTACCGACATATCGTCCTTGCTCCCCCGCGCTGAAAGCTTGGGCAGCCAGTCTGATAAATTCGCGCACGCCTCATCATAGTTTTGGACAAACAAATCACAAAGAACTTTATTGAATCTCAGAAAATCGTCCTTGCTGTATGAATCCACAACCCCGTCAGTAGACAGCACAATTGCCTGGGGGATGTCCTCACTGTAATAGAAACGAAAATTGTTCAGAGCGTTGGCGTCACACAGAGAAGTGGTGTACCCCAGAAATAATCGCTCGTCTATGGTAGACGGCGGTATAAAGCAATAGCCGTCACGCTGTTCAACAACGCACGCGCCATCGCCGATCTGAACCGCGAACGCGTAAGACTCCGTAATAGCGCCTACAATCAGCGTCGCGCCGTACATGGTGGTTATATTCCGTTCCGAGTCATTATTATCGCTGAGGTAATATTCCTCATAAGCTTTCTGTTCTGTTTCCAGTATGGGGTTATCATTAAAATGGGCTACGACCTCGTCTACCCATTTGGCGGAGATATATCCGGCTAATTGTTTAAGCACGGTTTGATAACGCCGTTCCATGAAGGGGATAAATTCCTCCTCATTGGAGATGAGTTCCTTTACCGCTTCCAGCGCGATATTCACCGCGGCCTCCGCGCCCACGCCGCTGCGGAAATGACGCTCGCTTCCATGTCCGTCGCTTACCGCGGCGGCGCAGTAATTGCCGCCGCGAGCGTATCCGGAGTGATCCTGGCAGACAACGTCTCTTGTAACATGGCTCGCGCCCTTCGCGGAAATGCTGTATCCCTTAAACATATTAAAAGTCGTCGTCTATTTCATCGTCATACAGGTTAACGGCCAGGTCGGGGTCGCCCCGCATGGAAGTGGTTATCGCGGATACCGTAAATTCCCGCGCCGCCGCGTTTCTGTCATTAAACACGTTTGTGACATTGATCGCGGTGTTCTTGCTGCCGATCTGGCTGGATGTCAGGGTTACGATCTTAATAAGTTTTTTGAGATCCTCCGGGCTGTGCGAAACCAGAACAGCCTGAGGATTGCCCGTGAATTCCGTTAAAACCCTTTTGTCCGCGTCGTTGCCGATCGCGATCGCGATCTTCGTGGCCAGCTTAAACCAGTTATTCTGCCTCAGCAGTTCCAGCGGCGCAAGCCACGAGTCAGTAGGCTGCCCATCCGACATCAGGATACACACGGGCGCGGCGTACCCCGTGCTGGAGTTCAGAAATTCCCTACGCGACATCTTTTCGCACAGCCTGTTGAGAGCCGCGCCGAAGTCCGTCCAGCCGACCGCGTTAATATCTTCCCACATAAACTCTTCCGCTGAAACAGGAGGAGATATCCAATGGGCTTCGGTGGAAAAGCCCAGTACGGCTATCTTTATGTTGGCGTCCGAGCCGCCTATGCCCCTCAGCACAGGCAATACTTCCCTTATCGCCGTATTAACCGCTCCAATCTTTGTTCCGCTCATGCTGCCGGATCTGTCAATAATAAAGAATATAACCAATTCCTTTTTAGCGGGTTCTACAGCCACTTCCAAAGGATTGATCGCTCGCGCCATAATAGTCCTCCTAAGTTCAGCAGATTAGTCTATAACCTGAGCGGTTGCGCCGACCGCGAATTCTATCGCTAAACCGGGCTGTGATACCGCTATCTTATCGGGAGTAATCTCTTCAACCTCACCATTGGGATGACTGACCCGCCAAGATCTTTCGGAGAGATTCTTAATGCCCAAGCGGGTGTGGTTATTCCGGCTTCTCACTACTTTCCCCTCGACGGTTTTATAATCCTCGCCGCCGTATATGTGACAGTTCAGGATCTCGTTTCCGGGGAAAATGTTAACGCGGAAATCCTCAAATTCTAAATGGCTGGGGTACTCGTAAGTATGACCGCAGCGCGGGCATTCGATCAATTCATGCGAATCCAGTCCGCTCAGGAACATGCCTGTTCCGCAAACGCAGGTAATAACGTCGTCGCGCAGCTTAACCAGAACCTTTGTCCATTCGTATTCCGTAAGTCGTTTCCCGGGCCGCTTCATGCCTTCCGAAAATGACTGTACAAAGGCGCTTTGTATGAACACCGGATAAAGCGGCCACAGATTAATCGGGTTGGCGTGGATGTTCAGCACCGGTCGGTTAGAATCATCGTTCGGGTCAAATATAAACACCGGATTCGTTCCGTAGAGTTCCCGTTCCTTTTCCGCGGATATACACACACTTTTTACATAGTTCTTTCCCATAAGCGGATCGTGCCGGATCAGCAGCTTAAACAGCACCACCGCCAGCGAATGGTAATCGGTCAGCGCCGAGGAATTTACGCCCTTATCGCCGCGAACCAGTTCCGGAGCCATGTATCCGGGCTTTCCGATGTTGATTATCGGCGAGGCCGTCGCGTTGTCATTATCGCAGACCAGTACGTCGCCGTTCTGGGTATTTATGAAGAAATTGCCGTCGTTCAAGTCCAGATAGGTGTAGCCGGAACGGTGCAGGATCTTGAACGCTTCGACTATGTTGAGCGTGCTGTTTACCGCTGCCCTTAAGTCCCTGAATTCCACTTTGTTACCGAACTTGTCACGCATATTGAATATATCCGTGAAGTCCTGATAATTATCCGGTTTAAGTGCCATCAGGTAACCGAAGCTGTCTTCGTGGTCGGCGGCGAGCATTAACGGCCAGATGAATTTATCGCTGGGCGGCCCATTTTTGATATTCTCGCGGATATTCTCCTTGAATTTATCTAAAATTCCCTTGGACTCCAAGTCCTTGAGATATTCCAGCTTATACCACTTCAAGGCGTATTCCCGCGACGAATACGCGGCCTTATATACAGTACCCTGCCCGCCGTCGCCCAGCACTTGCAGTATTTCCAATTCCCCGCCGGATTCCAGCGCTATTTTGGTTCCTATGTCAAATTCAATCATACTGATATACCCCCGAGATGGTATCTGTCGCATGGATGCGAATATCTATCGAAATTGTAACATATATACATAAGAATACTAATAAGCGCTGATTCTGTCAAGGAGATAGTGTTACCAACAAATAAGAAACAGCCCTCAACGGAAACCGTTAAGGGCTGTTCTTTGGTTAATTACCTGATATCATACACGCTTCTCACACGCGCGCTTCCCGCTTCGCCGCGCAGAATTCTCACGCTCTTCTCACCGGCGTTCATGTCAAAAAAATTATCGCTCAGGAGGAAATCACTGTCGTCGCCGTATATTTCGACCGACTTGGCGTACGCTTCGGCGCTTACGGTGATTGTGTCACCAGCGGCTTGAACCTTCAGCTTGGGATCCACAAATCGGAAATGTTTGGGCGGGCAGAACAGAACCGTGCCTTCGGAGATAATCTCATTATTACGCTTCAACTCAAAGCTGACATAATTCCCATACATATCCGCTTCTCCGAAATCCATTTCCTCCATCCAGACGCTCGTCAGCGGACTTACGGAAATTTCACGAGAGCCTTTATACACGATACCCGCGTCCGGCGTCCGCAGCGTCCAGCAGACCTCGACTGTTGTTGTGTTTAACGTTTCGTTGGCAACGGACAGAGCTACGCTTTTCTTATAATCAAACGGCTCACTGTTCACATCCGCGCCCTGCGTTAAGAAGCCTTCTTCCTTCGCGGAGAGCAGAATCGGCGCGAAGAAGCGTTTGGCATAGTAGTGCAGGGCTTTCCAGCGCCCGAAATAGTCAACGGACGCCCAAGAGGCGACAGGCCAGCAATCATTGAGCTGCCAGTAGATCGCGCCCATGCAGCGGCCGCGGTTTCGCCGGAAATGTTCCACACCGTATTTGACAGCCTCCGCCTGCAAAAGCTGCGACGCGTATATCAATGTCTTGAAATCAGAGGGATACAGAAATGTCTGCCCTAGGTACTTCAATATAGCGCAGTTGGCCGAGGCGTTCCTCTGATGTTTCTCCATCACATATGAGAATACATTGCGATCCTCGGGCAAGGTAAAACACTCTATGGTCTTGATATCCGGGAATGACTGAAAGCCGAATTCCGACACAAACCTGAAATGAAAATTACGGTACGCGGTAAAGGGCTTGGCGCCGTGCCATACATCCCAGTAATGGGCGTCGCCCCGATTTTCGTCGTTAGGTTCGTCAAAAGCGCCTCCGGAAGACGGCGAAGCCGGCCAATAGAACGTTTGCGGCGCGTATTCCGCCGTCAGTTCAGGGAACATAGACTCATACATCCGGAAATAATCGCCGTACTGCTTAGGCGTAAATCTCCAGCCCTTAAAGCCGATCTGCCATTCCATTTCATTATTGCCGCAGAACAGCCCCAGCGAGGCGTGATGGCGCAGACGCTTGATATTGTCGATTATTTCCAGGCGAATGTTTTCCTTCATGGCCGGGGTTAGTTCAATAACCGCGCAGGCAAACATAAAATCTTCCCAGACAATCAGGCCCAGCTCGTCACAGATATCATAGAAGCAGTCAAACGGATAAAAGGCCCCGCCCCATACGCGTACACAGTTCATATTAGCCCGCGCGCAGTCTTCCAGCAGGATTCGCGTGCGCTCCGGCGTCATGCGCGGCAGTATGTGATCTTCGGGGATATAGTCGGCGCCCATGGCGAAGATGGATATACCGTTTACATTGAATTCGAAGCTCTCGCCCCATTGATCCCTTTCGCGCTTAACGGTAAGTGTACGCAGACCTATACGCCTTTCCCAAGTATCTATAATTTCATTTCCAGAGCACAGACTCACTTTTATCGCGTACAGCGGCTGCGAGCCATAACCGTTGGGATACCAGAGTTCGGGGCGGTCAATAGCCAATGTTCCCTCTTCACCCTCGAATACAGTCGAATATGTCTCGCCGCAGGGGCTTACCACCTCAGCTTTAAAACTGAGCATCTCTCCGGATATATTCGCTATTTCCAGTTTAATATCCAACATCGCCAACCCGTCCTCGTGCCGTTGAATAATTAACACGTGTTTAATACGGGCGACAGGCGTATACTCAATATAAATCTCTTTCCAAATCCCCGCGTCAGGCAGACGCGCGCCCCAATCCCAGCCGAACATGCAGTGCGCCTTGCGTATGTGCGGAAAACCGCGCATAGCGTCGCTTGATCCGTCGGCGAAACAGACAGCGTCCTGTTCTTTGATATAGGCTGTGGGCGATCGCAGAACTATCTCAATGGTGTTCTCGCCCGGCGTAACAGCGTCTTTAATGTCAAAAATCCAGCGTCTGTGCATGTTATCCGCGTATCCGACCGCCTTGCCGTTCAACGAAATGTCCGCGATGGTGTCCAAACCTTCGCAGACCAGCCGCAGTTCGCCGCCGCCGATAAAGTCTTCCGGCAGATCGAAGCCGCGTGAATAGGTATAATCATTTTCCATGAGCTTCAACGCGACCAGCTCATTGTCGCGGTAATAAGGGTCCTCCATCCGGCCGCCGGCCAGTAAGTCGGAATAAACCGAACCGGGAACAGCAGCCGGCAGGGTTTCGCGGACGCCGGCGTTAATATAAGATAACACCCATTCGCCGCTTAAGTTAAGCTTTGACAAATGTATCCCTCCATCCAGAATCTATTATATATGAATGATGGACGAAATACAATCTATGATATTCTTATCTCAAAAAAACTATTGACAATACTTGCGCGTAAACGCAGAATATAGTTACGCGTTATTTAACGCGAATAAAATTCCCAAACAGGAGGTTACATGATTTCTTTTTTTGAGGATGAAAGAATATTCAAACTCGACACGTCCGGCACATCATATATAATATCTATCGTTGACGACGAAGGCTTTGTCGGGCACACGTATTACGGGAAACGGCTGAATTCCGCTAAAACCGACGATTTGACGCGTATATATGAACCTCCTTATGTGCCCTCAAAGAACAACCGAGACAGAGGGGCGTTTCTGGATTCGTTTCCTATGGAATATTCCATTTTCGGAACGGGCGATTTTCGCGAAAGCTGCATCGCCGCGCGGGATTCGGCCGGTTTCACGGGCAGTGCCGTGAAGTATACAGGGTATAGAACCTATAAGGGTAAAAAGCCGATAAACGGCTTGCCCGCCACGTTTGGTACCGCTGACGATTGTGATACACTGGAAATAATATGCGAAGACCCTGGCCTTGGTTTGCGAATAACTTTATTTTATACGGCTTTTGAACGATTGGACGTAATAGCTCGCCGCGTCGAGATAAAAAACGTCGGCGGCGGCCCGGTTTTTCTCGATCGGGTTTTGTCCTGCTGTATTGACATGGATAATAATGATTTTGATATGATTACGCTGCATGGCTCTTGGGCGCGTGAACGCGCGATTACACGTGTGCCGATAGCTAACGGTAAGCGGGGTGTTTTTTCTCCGCGCGGCGAATCAAGCCATCAGGAGCAGCCGTTTTTCGCGCTCGCGAATAAAAACGCGACGCGGGAAAGCGGCGAGGTATACGCTTTCCATTTTGTATATTCCGGTAATTTTTTCGCGCAGGCGGAAGTTACGCAATTCAACGCGGTTCGCGCGGTTATGGGGGTGAATCCGCTGAATTTTTCGTGGAAACTCGAACCGCAAGACGAATTTTTCGCGCCTGAGGTTATCTTAACCTACTCCGACGAAGGTCTTGGGAAAATGACGCGCACATTGCATGATTTATACCGAGGCCACCTAATACGCGGATTTGAAAAGAAAAGGCCCGTTTTAATAAACAATTGGGAGGCGACATATTTCAGCTTTGATACGGATAAGCTGCTTTCAATCGCCCGTGAAGCGCGTAAACTCGGGGTAGAGTTGTTTGTTCTTGACGACGGTTGGTTCGGAAAAAGAGATGACGATAATTCATCTCTCGGCGACTGGATTGTTAATGAGGAAAAATTAAAGGGAGGGTTAAAACGGCTCGCTGAAGAAATAAATAAGCTGGGCATGCGATTCGGGCTTTGGCTTGAGCCGGAGATGGTTTCTCCGGATTCAGATTTATACAGGCTCCACCCTGACTGGGCGCTTACCGGGCCCGCCGGTGGCGGCACGCTTATCAGAAATCAATATGTTTTGGATT
>JAISZF010000124.1 GCA_031269415.1 Clostridiales bacterium | reverse complement strand
GTTCAGCTTAATCAGCGTATTCGCGTCTAAATCGCCGGTCGCCTCCAGCTCGGAATTCGTTTGGAAACGTTTCACCGCCTCGTTCATGGCGCTGTCGTAAATCTTCGCGTCGGCGACGGGATCCAGTTTATATCCTAAATAGGATAGCGCGTCCCTGACCTTTGGCAGGGTCTCGCTGGCGTTGATTTCATTGAGGACTACCGGTTCCGATATCAAACCGGGCATCTCCGCCATTATATCGGGGGTAACACCGATCTTGTCGAGCTTATCGCCGCTTCTGCGCAGATATTCTTCCGTGGTAAACTTTAAAGCGCCCCCGGTCGGCATGGGATATAAGGACTGAATTATGCCCTTGCCGTATGTCGTTTCTCCGACGACTACCGCGGCTTTAGAGTCCTGAAGGGCTGAGGCCAGCACCTCGGCGGCTGACGCGGTGCCCTGATCCGTTAAAACGACAATCTTCTCAAACGGCTGTTCCTCGAGTTTGGACACTATCTCCAGTCTATTACCCTGTTTATCTATGGTAAACATGATTGGGCCCTTGGGGACTATCCGGTTACAGATCTTTATTACGGAATCGGCGTACCCGCCGGGGTTTCCGCGGAGATCAATAATAACCCGCCTGACGCCCTGCTCGCGCAGCGTACTTATCAGCTCACCGAACTCTCTGTCTGTCTCGCTGCCGAACTCGCTTATAACAATATACCTTAAAGCGCTGTTATCGCGTTGCTTTGCCGAATCCAACAGTTCCTCAAACGGGGCGGTCGCGACCGTCTTAACGGCAATCTCCTCTTTTTGAATAATTTTTTCAAAGGTTTCGATCCCGCGCTGTACTTTTATCGTGACAGTGTCCGACTCGCTGATTATTGACAGGATTTCATCCAGCGACAACCCTTGTATCTCTTTTCCATTGACCTCAAGCAGTATATCGCCGTTAATCAGTCCGGATTTTTCAGCGGGACTGTCCGTCAGCACAGAGCTGATGGCGGGTACGTTATTATCCGAAATATGCAATGTTATGCCGATGCCGTACATCTTGCCGGAGAAGCTCTTCTCCAGCTCGTCTAATTCTTCCGATGTAAGATAAGCGCTGTAAGGATCCAATGAATCCATCATACCGCGCAGAGCGGATTCATATAGGTACTCCGGAGATAACTCTTCCCCGACATACTGTTCCGTCAGCAAATCCATTACTTCCGCTAATAATTCCGCCGCTAATTGAATCTTTTCAGACTCGGTAAGAACCACGTCTTCCGCGCGCGCGCTTATCGGCGTCAGTAAACATACGGCAACGGCGACCCAAAGGAACCCCTTTTTCATACTACTCCTCCAACCTCTAGCCGACATAATTCACAATATGTTCAGCATAATCCGACGCAATCCCTACACGCATATAATCTACCAATTCCCTTAACATCGCGGCAGCCTCGGCCTTAGACACATATTCCCTCGGACGGATCCGTCCGTCCGGCTCCGGCTTAATCAGCCCCAGGCGATAAGCCTCGTTCAGGCTTTGCCTGGCCCACCACGCAATCTGACTGTCGTCCGCGAAGTGGGTATTTTGCGCCGGGCGGCTCCCCAGGCTCCCAATACCTAAGGCGCGTATAAGTATGACAAACGCTTCCTGGCGTTCCAGCAGCGAATCCGAATAAAACGCGCCGTCGTCCCGACCGACGGCCACACCGTTTCGGTAAGCGGCCATCAGATAAGGATAGTCCGGGCGGTTCGGCTGTACATCCGGAAACACTATGGGCGGGGCCAGCGCTCGTCTCCCCCTGGGAGCGGCTTCCGCGATTTCGACCGGCAGCTTAACAGCCTTAGCCAGCGCGCTGACAAACTGTGCCCTTGTTATGGCTTGTTCAGGCTTGAAAAAAGTGGGATCCCCGTCCAAGACTCGCATACTGTAGAGCTCGCGGATATCCTCCATTGCCGGGTGCCCTTTTAAAAAACCTACGTCAGCGGCGATCAACTGCTCGAACGTATTGCGGGTGGGGATGCTGGCGCCGCCCTCCGCAGGCTGATCCGGGAAAATGATCGGAGCCTGCAGGATATTATACCTCAGACCGCTTTGGTTTTGCAGCACCTCTTTATAATTGCCGTCGAAGCTGATAGCGCTCGGCTCATTTTCAGTATACCATAAAGTCTTGTTTGTCGATACGCAAGGCCGGATTTGGTACATCATCTGCCAGTTGTTACCCGATAGCGCCGCGTCCATTCTGTGCGCCTCCGCTCCAGACCAGGCGCAGGCGTATCCATAGAACGAATCGCGCGTATCCAGCGTCAGTCTCTCGGCCTCCCCGCCGGTTCCACCTGTGGTGTATACGCTCCTGGCCGACACATCCCCGCGGTAATATCCAATACCGGGCGTTTCATGCTCCAGTATGCTGATATCAAAACCCGACTGCTCCCTGTCCAGATTAAAACCCGCTTCGCCCACGCTTATCGTCTCGGTCCAGTCGCGCACACTGAAATCTTTAATCAATTGACTGCCTTCCCTGTGGTAGTTCACCGTAAAAACGATGTTTCTGTTGATACTGACATCCGTGCCGGAGGACGCGGAAGGGTATACGCGCAGCATTTGGGTATAATTCCCGTTTACTGTGTTAGGAAGAGCGCCGTTAGCGCCGGATACCTCCAGCATACCGGTGAATTCAACAGGTCTTCCTGTGAGGAACACGATTTCCTTATATGGAAACGTTCGCGTCTCATTGGGATCGGCGCCTATACGCGTTTCGCCCGATAGCAGCGTTTCCGTCGTTTTAGGCAGCCGCCGGCCTTCGGATATGCCGCCGAAAAAACCCATATCGCCCGGCAAAGCGTAGGCCGTCAGCGAAAATCCGGCGGCGTATCCAATCGAAATCGTTAAAAACAGCAGCAGTCTTTTCATGTCAGTCACCCGTTGTCCTCAGCGTTCAACCAATACGATATAGCCCGTGATCTCCATGCCTGGCGCGATCCGCTCCGGCAGGCTGTTAGTTAATACACGCGCGTAATCGCCCGGCAGCAACGATTGCCATTCCGTCAATACGTTGTCTTTGACAATAATGGTATTCGGCGGCAGCTCCACGACAGCCGTCGCGTTGTTATTGCTGATAAGCCTCCATTTGCCCGTATCATTTTCATAATAGGCGGTGTCGCGCAGCGAAAGGATTCCGTCCTCGTTCCGGTAGATAATTCCTCGGACAGATTTCACGCAGTAAGGCGCGTCCACCACGCGGGCGGCGCGCGAGCCGTCCAGGGCGATGTTAAACACCCTGTCTATCGCTGAATTCTCCGTATATCCCCGAAGCGGATTATCTATGCCGTCCTCGCTCACGAAGAGCGTTTCACCGTCAATGGCGAAGAGGCGCTTAACGGGCGTATAACTCCAGCGCTCGCCGTAAAGCAGAGACATAGACTCGACCCTGAAGCTTCGCCCCTCGTTAACCGCCGACACGCGGCCTCTGGCTATTATTACGCCGGAAGTGTCCGGACGCGGTATAATGTCCACCACCGCCGCGGTGTCCGCGCCGTTCAGGTTAACGACGGCGTAGTCGGAGGGCAGTATGTTTCTCGCGTCGGTTAGCCGTCCGTAGCGGCGCACGATAGCGCCGGGATCGGCGAGTATATACGAGCGGTTTCCGGATATATAAAACCGCCCGCCGCCGTCGGCTCCTAATACAACATCCGGATCCAGCAATTCGTCGCGCCCGCTTCGGAAAGTAACTTTCCTGACGCGCTCACCGGCGAAATTATCCTCCAAAGCGGCGTAAACCTGGCCTTCCGCGCGCTTGAGGCGGCTTTCGGCGTAGTCAACGGAAACGCGCCTGTTACCATAATAATACTCCGTATCGTTTCCCGCAAGGAGGAATTGTTCCACCTGCTTGGCGTTGACCCAGCCGGTCTTGGACATTGTACGTGTGTTCCTCAAAATCAGCGTATTCTGCGCCGAGTCGATACCGCCAAGTTTTCCCATGACGATCCGGCTGATATAGCGCGCGCCGCCCTCAATATCCATCTCTTTCACGGTTTCAAGTATTCGGCCCGGCCGCGGTACTACGGAGCAGACCAGCAGTTTAACCCAGTCGCCGGCCTTAATGTCCGTAAAGCCCGCGGCTAGTCCGGATTTCGAGATGTATATAGAGTCCGGCACGGAGTACCACGCTGTCTGAGTGTCCTCGTATTCTATCAGCATATCCGCCGTCGGGCCGCTTCGGTGGAATTCCTTTATTTTGCCGAAGACCGCGCGGTAATCCGCGTACGCGTAAATCTCCGCTAAGACATTACCGTCGGCGGGATCCGTTCGGAACGACACGATATCGCCCGCCGCGACGGAATTAACGCCCGCGTCCACCGGATCGAAGCCGGCGGTTTTAAACACGGAATCTATATATCCGGTCTCATCCACCATATCATAATCGGTTTTCCGCTCGGTAAGCACATTGCCTGAGATATACCGCTTATTCAGGATTTCCCGATCCTCGTTTAATATACTGATATACCCCAGAGCCGGATTATTCTCCAGCACAATGCCGAACGTTTCTTCAGTTAACTCGGGTTCGCCAAGAAATTCTATGGCGTCCACGATGTTATTCTTAAGCGACAATTCGACGCGGCTGCCTACAGGTAATTCGGACGGATTCCTTCTTTGCCCCGCGAACCGGATAAAAGCGGCGCTGTTACCCGTGCCGTATAGATTCGCGGCCATTGTATACCCGTAGGTTTTATCGGCGGCGTCGCGGATAGTAATCGTGCCGTTTGTCAGATCAACGGATTGCAAGACGCCGCGCGCCGTTTTCATGCTCAGGTAAAGGGAATTAACTGCCTGAACATACAGCACGGTATGGTCGCCGGCGCGAACTAAATACTCTATTTCGTCTCCCTCCCGCAGCGAAGACAGGCCCCCCACAATGCCGTTCCGAAGCACCACGGCGTCTGTATCGCCAGACATCGGCGAGGACGACTGTGTTAGACCGTACCGCAGGATATCGATCCTTCCGTCGGCCGAGCGCACATATATATCGCGGTTGAGGCCGGCGACGGCGGTCGTTACGTTCTGGGCATCACTTACGCCACCGACAGTGCCGGTTTTTTTCTCCACCCCAATCAGGATATAGTACAGATTATCCATGTTCTTGAGTATCTGAGCCATTTCAGCGCGTGTGAGCGAGGCTTTCGGACGGAAACGATTATTTTCGTCCCCGTTCATTATCTTGGCTTCCGCCATGATTTCAACGGCGTTGATCCAGTCCGGGTTTATATCCCGCCAGTCGGTGAAGCGATAGATACTCTGCTGACCGCGGCCCAGTTCAAACACAGCGGCGTTAACGCCCTGCAGGGCGCGCAGAATCCAGTCCGCAACCTGTTCACGCATTACGGGAGCGCCTCGAACGAAATTTACCGATGGATCCAGCAGCGTCTGATCCGGCGCTATAGCGTCGTTAAACTGATTCTGCGTTATCAGGCCGATATCCAGAGCCTGATTCAAATATCCCAGCGACCAGAGCGTCATGGTTGGCGTATTGGCCGGCAGCGTATTCCGGAGCCGCAGCGCGGCGGCTTGAGAAAGCTCTTCCATATTCATCGCGCGCAGCAGATACGCGACGGCTTCCTCGTTGGCGACGGGATCGCCAGGGTTGAAGGTGTCGCTGTAACCCTTTATCAGGTTCAGCGCGCCGCTGCGCACAACGGCGTCCTTTGCCCAGAAGTTATCCGTGAGGTCCGCAAAGTCCAGGTTCGCGATCAAGTCGGAAGCCTCCGCCCGGCCTACGTAGGTGTTCGCGACGGGATCGGTGAATATGAAGTCGTCAGTGTCCGCAAAGGCGTATACGGGAATCAGCGTTAATAATAGAATAAAGATGATCAGTCGTTTTTTAATCATAGCACCTCTCCGGGAAATCTATTATAGTTATTATCGGCAAAAGCATCCTGAAAATGCATGAAAATGAAATATGGGTTTTATGGGGTGGAATCAGCGATAAAAAACCCTGAAAGTGGCTATTCAGCCATTCAGGGTTATATACCTTATTAACTCGTTATCCGCCCGAGTTCGCATTCACTGACAATTTTCCATACGAAAGCCCATTCGTCTGGATCCATGCCGTCCGGGCGGAAATCGGAGCATGTTATACCGTTTCTTCCAGAAAGAAACGTTTTAAGTCTCACGAATCACTGGCTAAGTATGCCGGCATAATCTGGCCACCTAATGAATCAGGCAAATTTAAAGCTGACGATAAACGCCTTAGTAAGCAAGGCAATGCCTATTTACGGTATTACCTGATGGAAGCCGCCAATAGCGTTAAGAACCATTTGCCCGATTATAAGGATTTTTATAGCAAAAAATATGCTGAAGCTACCACACATAAACACAAACGAGCACTCGCGCTTACATCACGGAAACTCATCCGTCTGATTTTTGGACTGCTGGACAAAAATCAACTGTATACTCCCGCCGGGGGAGAGAATCCAACTTAATATATTCCAATTTTTACCATCTAGCCATTTTGGCAGATGGTCTGTTTGCTATACCCTTTTTTAGTATTTCATGTCGAAAGAATACGAAACATTCCCCTTACAAACTTGGCGTAAACGGGCTGGAAGACGGCAAACATAAAATAGATCTCGTATTTTTCGGAAATCGTATAAACACCTTCGGGCAGCTCCACTGCGTAACCAGAACAAAGGGCTATTGGTGGGGAAATGATTCCTGGCTGACAGAAAGGGCAAACTGGTCTTATGAATATATCAGTTTTGGCCGCAGGGTGTGTTGAAATCGCCGGAGGTAAGGACGTTGGCGTAAAGAATTAGCGGAGACTGCTTTTATCTTTCAGCGCCTCCGCAAGAGTAAAAACCGGAGCTTTGGAATCGTATCCGAAGCCCCGATTTTTTGATTTATAGTTCCAGCCGTACCCCGTCAATGATTATTGCCTCAATGCTGTTAATATCCACCGGAGTCTCCAGAACAAACATATCGACATATGTTCCATCGCCGCCGCCAGAAGTATAAGATCTGATCTCTACCATTTCCTCACCGGTATCTAAAACGACAACAGGGAATCGCGAAACGCCTTGGTTTTCCACGCGTGTCCTTGTAAGAACCAAGCTTAACGGGCTGATCGTTATTTTAGAGACAACCGAATAGCCCAAGTCCATCTCACATTCTCTTTCTATAGTTTCCCCGTCATACGTCTCGGAAGGAAAAGTGACCCGCCAGTCGCCTTCAACTATGTCATAGGTTTCAAAATGGACGTATAACTGATATTGCGCGAGCGTTTCCGGTTCCAGATCGAAAATACTCTCCTCGATCCTATACTGAAACGGAAAATCGTCTATTTTTACAGGATTCATCGCCTCGTCCGCAAACATGGAAAACACCATTGACGGATTGAGGGTTTCCATATCGGGAGCCTTAAAGCGTGCCATGGCGGTCATTTCAGCTTCTTCATCCCGCAGATCCCGGACTACCTGAATATGCCAGCGACCGTCAACAATGCCCATATTCGATATCACGGAATACCGGCTGTTTGGAATAGGGCGGTTAATCCTCATAGGCTTCAGGAAACTTATGGTATTGTCTTTAGCGTATTTTTCGAGAATCACATCCGGCTCGTTGGAGGCGGCCCCGCCCCAAGAGGATATATAATGGCCGCCTTCGTAATCGGGGTCATAATGATAGAACGGGATTGAAATTGTTTCTTCCGCCGCGCCGTAATCTACCGGCGTAATGAGTTCACTGTAATCCCGCTGGTTAATGAATAATTCTGAGATGCTGAAAACCAGGTTATCGCCCAAAAATCCGTTATTCGTGGTGGATTCGATTTGCAGAGTTGCGGTTTGGGTTTCTTTATCATAGTCAATTATCTCTATACTGCAGCCGTAAGTTTGAGCATCGCCAAATTCGGAACTGAACGGAGTTTTTACTCCGCCCGAGGACGTGAGGCTGTATTTATCATTGAATCTCACATTTTCCGTAACGCGGCCCTTGCCCTCGGTGTCGGAGATGGTGACATACGCCCGAATCATATTATCGTACCTCGCGACGGCCACAACCTCCACCTTAATGCCTTCTTTTTCGCTGGTGAGCTGAACGGGCGTAAGCAACTCGGCGCTCTCCGTTCCGATTAGGTCCGTCAGTCTGCCGAAGCTGGTAACCGCCGCGACAACGGCTGCCGCGAAAATGACGCTTAAACCAACCGCCAATACCGCGCCAAAGCCTTTTTTCAGGCGAAAACTGTGTTTTTCAGGTTGGCCCTCCAGAGAAAAATTATATTCCGGCGTATATATGCTCTTTAAGGCATCGCGGATCAATTTTTCATCTTCGTTTAATTTCATTGTGATTCCTCCAATCTCGTAAAACACGCGCCGCCGCCGTTTAAGCGTCTCGCGAGTTTTTTCCTTGCCCGTTCATAACGTTTGCGCAGCGCGGACGCGGAAGCGTGATAAACGCTTTCAAGTTCCGCGTAGTCCCTTTCGTCTATCACGCGGCTGAATATCAGAGCCCGATCCTTCGGCGAAAGCGTAAGCAGAGCCGCTTTCAAATCCTCTCTTATGAAATCAGGCCGGTTTTCCTCACGCTTGTCATAGATAAGCCCGAACAACAGAAATTTTTTCCGCCGGGTTATATCGACGCATGTGGTATAAGCGATCCTGTACAGCCAAGAGGATAATGATGTGCCGCCTGTAAACGAGCGCCGTTTTTCATAGGCTTTTATGAAGGTCATCTGCGCGGCGTCCTGAGCCTCATAATAATCGCATAAAATATTATGGCAATACCGCAGAATCTTTTGGCCGTAAAGCCGTATCGCCTCTTGCAGTTCTTCCTCCCCGCCGCCCGGGAAAGAGGAACTCAACTCTGATTCATCCACCGCGAATCACCCCTTTGTATTTGAAAACCGGTTTTCACTTATTATAACGGATGTGGGGGGAGGTTTGTGACATGCGCGTTGATGTCAGTCATAAATCAAAAAATCGGCGCTTCGGAATCACATCCAAAGAGCCGATTTTTTGATTTATAGCTGAAGCGCTGCCAAGTCGAAAGGTATGAGTATCGGATTATAGCGGTGTATCAACAATTTTCACACGTCAGTTTCAGTCATTTCTGAGGAAATTTACGTCCTACAACGTCATAGCATTCATGGACGATATGGTCGCACAGCAAAAGCTCATGATTTTTGCAAACATCACGAACAGTACGCACAGCTGAAGCATGAACTAATTTTAGATAGGTGACC
>JAISZF010000116.1 GCA_031269415.1 Clostridiales bacterium | reverse complement strand
AGGCTTAAAGCTCAGCGAGGACGAGTATCCAAGGGTAGACGGCTCCACAGCGATGATTCCGCTGGGAGAAGCCGCGGCCGCCGTTTTAATGGGAAAGGATCGTGCTGAATGCGCGCAATACGCGGAATTCAACCGTACATATGAATCATATAAACGTCTGGTAGACCAGGAAGCCGACATACTCTTAGTCATGGAAAAGGACGAGCAGATCGCCGACTATATGAAAGATTCGACGTTTGGTCTTGAGACAGCGCCGATAGGCCGTGACGCCCTGGCGTTCATGGTTAACACCCAAAACCCCATTGACAGTCTGACCGTAGAACAGATCGTGGATATCTATTCGGGAAAGATCACAAATTGGAAGGACGTCGGCGGTGAGGACATGGAGATCGCGGCGTTCCAGCGCAATGAAACAGCGGGCAGCCAGACGCTTATGAAAAAACTTGTCATGCACGATACACCGATGCTATCCGCCCTCGAGAGCCTTTTTATTTTTGACAGCATGGACACGATGTTCAACGCGATCGCCGACTATGACAACGGGCCGAGTTCAATCGGATATAACGCCTATTATTTTGTCACAACCATGAGAAGCGACCCGAACGTTAAGCTCATTTCGGTAGAGGGGGTTTTCCCTGATACCGAGAGCATCTCAAGAGGGGATTATCCCCTTGGAAATGACTTTTACGCGGTTATCCGCGACAACGCCGCCTCGGACAGCCCCGAACGGCTCATGTTCCGCTGGCTGCAATCCGCGGAAGGCAGGGCGCTGGTCGACGCTGAGGGATACTCTAGCATCAATTGATAAAATGATATCGCGAATGGAACGGAACCACATGAGAAGACGCGTAATCCGCGCCTTTTTTCTGTTTCCCGCGTTCCCATTGAATTAATAAAGCGGCAATGATATTATAAGGTCATACATAAATGTGTTCCGAGGGGATGAGTTTATAGGTATTCTAGAGTTTACCAGACTTTTCGGCGGTATGGCCTTATTCCTGTACGGTATGATTGTCATGTCGGTCGGATTGGAAAAAATGGCGGGCGGCAAGCTGGAACGCATATTGAAAAGGGCAACGTCCAGCAGGCTGAAAGGCATGGCGTTGGGAGCGGGTATTACTTGCGTTATTCAGTCGTCGTCCGCCACAACGGTAATGCTGGTTGGCCTTGTTAATTCCGGGATTATGCAACTGCACCAATCGGTGAGCGTTATTATGGGCGCTAATATCGGCACGACGATCACGGCCTGGCTATTGTCTTCAATAGGGATTCAAAGCAATAATATATTCATCAGATTGCTTAAGCCGGAAAGTTTCGCGCCTATAATAGCCGCTGTCGGTATTATTATGATAATGTCATCAAAGGCGGAGAAGCGCAAGAACACAGGGAATATATTCTTAGGGTTCGCTGTTCTTATGTTTGGTATGACTGTTATGAGCGATTCCGTCGCCGGGCTGAAGGATGATCCGGGTTTTACCAGGATACTCACCGCGTTCAGCAATCCTTTATTGGGTGTTTTAGCCGGGGCTGTGTTTACGGGTATCATACAGAGTTCGTCGGCTTCGGTAGGGTTGCTCCAGTCGTTCGCCGCGACCGTCGGCATTCAGTACGGAGTAGCGATACCCATCGTTATGGGGCAGAATATAGGTACTTGCATCACCGCCGCCATTTCAAGCATAGGCGCAAATAAAAACGCGAAAAGGGTAGCCGCAGTACACATCTGCTTTAATACTATCGGCACAATCTGTTACATGATAATTATATATGGTTTAAACGCCATGTTCAGGTTTGACTTTCTTGACGATCAAATAAGCCCGTTGGGTATTGCCATTATACATAGCCTGTTTAATGTAACCGTCACCGCCGCATTATTCCCGTTCGCGAATGTTTTGGAAAAACTGGCGCTGCTAATGGTACGGGAAAAAGTAAGCGAGACTCAGGCGTACGCTTTTCTGGACGAACGTCTGCTGAACACGCCGGGCTTCGCCATAGTCCAATGCCATGACTTAGCCGGCAAGATGTGCGGGATCGCGCATGACGCGGTTCTGTACTCATTGTCGCTGTTTGAGAGATTTGATGAGAAGGTCGCGAAGAAACTGCGCGATAACGAGCAAATGCTTGACTCATATGAGGACAAACTGGGCACGTACCTGGTAAAACTCTCATCGAGGGAACTCTCCGACGCGGATAGTTGGGAGGTTTCCCGAATGCTTCACGCGATAGGCGATTTGGAGCGACTGGGGGATCACGGCCTGAATTTACTTGAAAGCGCGCAGGAACTGAATGACAGGGGTATTGAATTCTCACCGCCGGCGCTCGAGGATCTCAAAGTCGTGAAATCAGCTTTGCGCGAGGTTGTGGACATGACACAACGCGCTTTCATTGATCGTGACCTCAAATTAGCCAGGCAGATTGAACCTATGGAGCAGGTAGTGGACGAATTGGTTCACAGCGTGCGCTCCCGGCATATCAAACGCCTGCAGAATGGGGACTGCGCGATTGAAACAGGATTTGTCTGGTCGGATATCATGGTGAATTTTGAACGTATATCGGATCATTGCTCTAACCTGGCTCTGTCTCTCATACAATCGGATCAGCAATCCATGACAGGGCATTTGTATATGTCCGAATTCAAAAGCGCGGACAATTCGGAATTTATGGCGTCGTTTGAGGTCTTTAGGAAGAAATACCGGCTTAAGAAATTCGTGTGAAAAAATCCCTTGGGAACCACGCCCAAGGGATTCTTGTTTTGAAAGCTTTCAACTATTTGACGCGTAAATTTTGACCTTATCCATGTAAACGCCAATCGGAATCTTAATCAAACGGAGCGCAATAAATTGCGCAGGAATCATAATCAAGTTCTGTACAACACGAGTGGGCAGCAGCGCCAAAAAGGACGATCCGCTGAGCACAGTGAGCCAGAAAGTGCTGAGCAGCAAACTGATACCCAAACAGTTAATTGAAAGGCACAACACCGCCATGACTTGCCTTGTAAATATCTCATGCGAAATTCTCCTGCAACCATAAAACGGCAACTCAGTATAGATTTCATCAATAAATCGCTTGATAGTCAGCTCGCGCTCTGATGGCGGCGCATTGACGTAATACATGCTGGTTCGATTCAGCGACAATAATTCACACTTCCATAACAAATTCTTTCCTAGAAAATGCTAAGGACGCTGTTGTAAGGCGGCGTGACGGAGGGTGAACGTGATCGCGGCCACATACGCCGCGCGAAAAAAGCAGCTAAAAAGGACAAGGATTTAATCCTTGTCCTTTAAATCTCGCTGCCTTACGCCGAAACACTTTCCAAATAATCGTTGATGGAATCCACCAACCCGTCGATCTCCGCGTCGTCCATGCCGTGAACCATGCCCGCGTCCTCCAATGTTTCCATTTGAGCCGACGGGCAACCCAGGCAGTGCATGCCGGTCTGGAGCAGAATCGGAACCACGCCCTTGTCAACCGACAGGATATCCTTAATTATCATGTCTTTTGAAACCTTTGCCATTTACCCTCATCCTTTCATTATGTGTTATATAAAATTCTAAAATTGGGGAAGTACCTGAACAGCACTTTACCAAGTATATCTTTTTTGACGACATACTTGTTGATCCATACCCGGGAATCCGCGGAATTGTTGCGGTTGTCGCCCATCATGAAGTATGAGTCTTCCGGTACGGTTACCGGGCCGAAATCCTCCTCGTAGGGCTTGGTACGCACGAACGAATCGTCCAGAGGAACCGGATCGTCATTGATGTAGACCTTTCCCGCCCGGATTGTGACGGTTTCGCCCGGCAGACCGATTACGCGCTTCACGTATAAATCTTTACGATCGTCGGGGAAATAGAAAACAACAATATCAAACCGTTCCGGCTCTGAATTAATATACGACAAACGGAACGCCACTATGCGATCGTTCGGCATTATATTATCCATCATGGAGCCGGTGGGGACTTTCGCGTTAACTATAACGAATTGCGTGATGCACAGCGCGAACACGACGGCGGCGACAATGGTCTTGGTCCAACTGATTACTTCTTTAATGATTTCCTGCTTATCAGCTTCCTGCATTTTACACCTGATTTCTGAGAACTACAATTTTTTAAAAAGCTTGCGCGGGGTGAGAACCGTCGAAAACGCTTTGAACATGGTTTCGTTGGGTTCTATAATTACCTTCAATCGTTTGCCCTTGTACGGAGCGACAAACGCGTAAGTATTCGGCCCCACGACGCCGCTGGAACAGTCTTTCGTCTCCGTGACATTTGACATTTCACGAGTATGGGCGGTATCCTGAACATGCGCCATAATCTCGATGTCCTTAACCGTAAAGGTAAACAGCCGTTTACGGCTGTTTCTGTTGTATATGACGTCTATATCCAGCTCGCCGTTAGTATAGACATACTCATACTCTATATTGAGCCGGGAGATTAAGACATACGCTCCGAAACCCACGCCTACGGCGATAAAAATCACAAACGGCTGAAGTACCGGTATGTTTAAGCAAATGAATATAACGATAACCGCGAGCGCCACAATACCGAAACGCATTGCCGTATCCCTCGTGGATGCGGACTTCCTTACCAACTGCTCTTTAAAAACGTCACCCACTAAATCACCCCCCTGAGCAAAATCAGTATATCACACGGATCCCCGCGGGTCAATCTCTAGTTAGCCGTTTGGGCCCCGGTCGTCACCTTAACCCCCTCGACCAACTCTTTAAGCGTGGAATCGCTTATAACCTCGCTGCCGGCGGAAAGCCCGCCTTCAATCACGACATCGTTGGTAAACTCCATGCCCTTTATCACGTCGGTCTTCTTTAAAACCCCGTCGGAAATCTCCCAGACGCGATCGGTTTCGCCGTCCTTAAACACGGCTGTCTTGGGCAATATCAAGGCGTTGTCTTTTTTATACACAAGGAAACGCACGTCCACGTCGTAACCTTGTTGAAACAGCTCGCGGTGTGAGGCCGGCTCCACATATACCTTAACCTTGCGTTCCTCCATGCCCAGCGAGGAGACTTTAACTTCCGCCTTATCGTCTATCTTTACTACCTTGCCCTGATATGTTTCGTCGCCCTCTCGGCGGCGCAGTATCAGATCCACCTCCTGATCGATTTTCACCGTATTAATATCATTGGTGGAAACATAAACCATAACCAGGCTGCGCCCCACAGCGATTTCAGCCAGATACGCCGCGCCGGAAGCCACGTTGGACTTGGAAACGGGCAAATCAGTAATAACGCCCTCGGCGCCGGATGTTACCACCGCGTTTTCGTTTGAGTGCCTCAGCCGTTCGACGCTGACGTTGGCCGCCGCGATCTGCGCGCTGTAGTAGTCCTTCATAGCGGATGTATAGTCTTGGGACAGACTGTTATCTATTCCGTTGATCTGCTCCTGTATCGCCGCCCTTGCGGCGTTGTAATACTCCGGGTCAGCCGTCGCCTCCCCGGTTTTAATTATCTCCAACTGCTGCAGGTTCTGTTCATACTGCTCTTTCACTTTATCAATGGCTTCTTGGGCGGCGTCGTACTCGACGCGCGGCAACTGGCCGTTGTCATAGAGGATTTGGGTCGTGTTATTGAACTCAACTTCCATCCGCTCGATATCCGCCAGATTTTGAGCGATGATCTTATTCTGCAGCTCTATCTGCTGGTTCTGTGTTTCCCGCTGCTGCTCCACAGTTATATTCGCGCTGTTCTCCTGAGCGTTCAGCTTCTGCAGTTCCATGGCCAGGTTGTTCTTCTGGACGGCGAGCGAGTCGTTAGATCGCTGGCGCTCCGTATCCAGATTGCGTATCTGGGCCTCAAGGCTCTGTATCTGGGCGTTGGCCTCGTCTATGGCGAAATCCACGTCCGACATGTCTATCATGCAAATCGCGTCGCCCGCTTTTACCGTTTGCCCCGGTTCCACGTTTATCTCAAGCACTTTCCCGCCGACGGGCGGGTATACGTAGACGCGATCCTCGTAATCCACCACGCCGCTTTCGGTGAAGGTCAGACGCGCTTCCCTCGGCTCCAGCATAATCGCGTTTACGGCCAGCGGTTGGGTATAGCTCATATACACCGCGTAACCAATACCCGCCGCCACGATTAAAAAGAGTATAATCTTCACTATGCGCTTCAACGCTTTCATTCTCTCTCCTTTAAGACCTCGACCATATCCAGTTTTTTAATTGTGCGTTTAGCCGACAGGTTAGACAGTAAGACCGCCGTCATGCATCCCAGGAAAGACGCGCCTACGGCCCAAAGGGGCACGTCCGGGGGCAATGTCATGTTCTCCATCATTGTTTTCATCATCTCATTCATCGCGCCCAGCATAAACCGGCCGAACGGTATGCCCAGCAGGCAGCCGATAGTAAAGAGCAGCCAATACTCAAAGTTTGAGATCTCGCAGACCTCGTTTATATGCATGCCTAAAACGCGCAGCGTGGCGTATTCCCGCTTCTTTTCCGACAGCGAGATGGTCGCGGAATTGTAAATAATAGCGAACGCTATAACGGTTCCCAAAACGACCATAATCCATGTCATGGAGGAATACGAGTTCATCATCTGTTCAAAATTGGTCATGGCGCTGTAGGTATCTTCTATCGAGGAAATGTTCTTGGTGTCGTCCAGGCTGAGCTTGACGCCCTCCATGTCCGTTGTGCGAACCATGACGGAATCGGCGCTGTCCGGCAGATCCAGCATGTTATTTACCGTATCGTAATCCATATACACAGCCGACGTCATGTTCTGGTGTACAATATCACGCACAATGACGGGTATTTCATCCTCATTCCAGGCTGTTTTAAGCATTACCTCAGCGCCCTTCGCAACGCCCAGTTCGTCGGCGGCAAAGGTGTTGAGAATTATGCCCGAATCGGGAAACGGCAAGGTTTGTTTTGTTTCATCGTCGTAAATATGATAGAGCTGTGTTTCCGGCGTAAGACCCATTAGAATAGAACCGGTTTTACGGTTGCTGCGCCGTATCTCCACAGGCATTTCCCGGATCGCCTCGGCCATTGTCACACCGGGCAGTTTCATGGCCTGCCGCGCGGCGTCCTCGGCGTTCGCGGGCTGTCTCAGGCTTAATTTGGCGTCGTATGCCTGAATGTATTCATACTTGGCAACGATCATATCCGTCATCATGGTCATCATGGGGCACATCATTTCCATTATGCCGAATGAAAAGGCAATGCCCAGAACAATGAAAACGGAGCGCGCCTTCGAACGCTGTATATTCCGTATGGACATACTGCCGCGCGATGTTAAGAGCCAGCGGAGAAACGGCAGCGTTTTCATTATATCGCCCTTTACGAGGGGCGGGGAGGGCGGTCTCATGGCGTCCGCGGGCGCAAGCCTCAGCGCGGGCTTCGCGCCGAAATACGCGCCAATCGCTCCGGAAGCCGCGGCCAGAGCCATTCCCGCCGCCGCGAGGCTGGGTTCGGCTGTTTCACGCACATCCGGCAGGGTGAAGAACTCTGTGTACATATCTATGAGGTATTTGACGGACATGTTCCCCAGCAGCACGCCCAGCGCGCCGCCCAGAACGCTGGTGACAAGGCCGTACAGCAGATAGTGGAACAGGATTTCCCGGTTTTTATAGCCAAAGGTCTTTAAGGCGCCTATTTGCGTGCGTTCTTGTTCTATTACGCGTTTCAGCATAAGAAACAGCACGATCGCCGAGATCAGCGTAAACATAACCGGCACGGCTAAACTCATGGCTTGTATGCTGGTGATCTCCGTATTAAGCATTGAATAGCTGAATTGATCCTCCTTGGCGTAGAGGGCGGTCAAGCCGTAGGGAGAAAGCGCTTCGGTCAGAGCCTCTTTCACATCGTCAAACGCGTAACCGTTGTCCAGTGAAAATGTCAGATCATTGTATAAGCCCCGTTTGTCAAGCAGTACGGCCAAATCAAGCGCGCCGATATAAGCTATGCCGAACGCCTCGTTATCTGGAAGCAGGTCGGACGGATCACGAACCGCGTACACATATTCCGGGCTGTCCGCCATGCCGGCGATATTGAGCGCCGACTTCCGGCCTTCGATAATCACATCCAAAGAGCCGCCTACTTCCAGGCTGTGAATATCCAAAAACGCGTGGCCGATCCAGATGTCGTTTTCATGTTCCAGAGGACGGCCTGTTATGTCGGGGTAATTCAGTGAAACGCCTTCGTAGGAGGTATCGAACGAAACCAGCCGCAGCCAGATTATTTTGCTGTTTCCGGGCACATTAACACGCGCGTCGTAAACCAGGCGCGCCTGAATTTCGTTTATCCCCTCGATTTGCGCAAGGCTGCTTACAGCGCTCGCGGGGAAGCTATTGACGTTCGCGAACACGTCCGCCAGCCGGTTGCTTTTATAATAACGCTCGGAAGCTTCCGCGAGGGCTTCCGCCGCCGAACCCATGGCTACCATCATGTAGATGGCTACCGCTACCAGCACTACACAGGAAAGGTACGCTTTTTTGTTGTTCCAAATAGCCCTCACGGCTTTCAGAAACAGGATCACCAGCGCACCTCCTCCGGATCTATGGGGTTTTCATTCAGCTCCACATGATCAACCAGGCCGTCCTTTATGTACAGGGTTCTGTCCGCCATTTCGCTGATACCCGCGTTATGCGTGATAATAGCTACTGTGCGGCTGTACTCGCGGTTGAATGTCTTCAGCAGTTTCAGCACCTGTATACCCGTGCTGAAATCCAACGCCCCTGTCGGTTCGTCGCATAGCAGGATTTCGGGGTTCTTTGCCACGGCGCGCGCTATGGCGACCCGCTGCTGCTGGCCGCCCGACAGTTGGGACGGGAAGTGAACTCCGCGATCCCCGAGACCTATCATGTTCAGTAATTCGTTGACATTCAGCGGATTGCTGCCGAGTTCCGAAGCCAGCAGTATATTCTCACGCGCGGTGAGATTCGGTATGAGATTATAAAACTGGAACACAAACCCGACGGACGCCCTGCGGTATCTGGTCAGCGCGCGTTCGCCCGCCTTGCTAATATCCGCCCCCTTATAGGTGACAGCGCCGGATGTCGGCTGATCTATGCCGCCGATTATGTTCAGTATGGTACTCTTTCCCGAACCGCTGGGGCCTAATATTACCAGGAACTCGCCCTTGAAGATCTCAAAGCTGATCCCCTGCAGCGCGTGAACCGTTACTTCGCCCATGTGGTACTCTTTTTTCACGCCGTCTATCTTTAAAATTACTTCTTTCTGGCCGTTATCCATGCGTATCCACCTTTTGTTGGAGCGAATGGGAGCATAAACACATTGAAACTTTGTAATAAATATTATACAATAATATATATAACCCTACAATGGGATATTATGAGGTGATGTCATGAAGAAATTTATACCACGGGAAAAGCTCAGCAAAAGAGCGCGGCGCGAACTTGACGCGCGGAACCGCCAAACATGGGGCGATATCAGCCCTGTTACCAAAACAACCTCAAACAAGAAAGCCTATAAGAGGACAAAAATTCGGAATTGGACAGAAGAACCCCAATCCGGATTTTTTTTATATGACTTCGGGGGCGCGCGGGCAGCTTGGGGCGGCGTCCCTCACGGCGGCGCGGTCCGGACCGGCGTGAACCGCCTCAGGCGTCAAACGGTTCCCGAGAAAATTCCGGAAGCCCGCGAACCCGCGAGCGTCCGTTCATGGCCGATTCGAAGAATACTCGCGGTCGTCATGTTCCTATTTCTATTTACATATCTGGCTACAGCCGCGCCCTCGGGGAAGGAAAAACTTACGCCGAACACTTTGACACTCAGTTGGGAAGACGGTTCTAAGCCCGCGCAAACTATAGACACCTTCCGGATACAAGGTTACAATGTGGCGCAGCTTAGGACGCTGGCTGCGGCGTGCGGCGGTTCCGTAATAAACATGGACGACGGTTCGTATCAGATAGTCAAATCGGGGAGTGAAGAGGATTTATTCACGCCGATCGCCATTCAGGGAGAAACCGTTACGGCTGTTCAATTCAACATCACCCCCATACGCGACACCAACGGAGATTTATTTACGCCCGGCCAGCCGGGCTGGGTATATTTGACGGATTTTGATTATAATTGGTCCAGTATTCGCGATATATTATACGTACTTGGTATGGAAATAGTCTCTTTTACGGACAAGCCCGGCGCGAAGCAGACGTCTGTTGTAATCCGTGAAAAACAGGCGGGCGAGGCTCCTCTTGTGGTTATAGACGCCGGGCATCAGGCAAAAGGGAACAGCGAGCTTGAACCGATCGGTCCGGGCGCGGCGGAGAAGAAGGCAAAGGTCGCAAGCGGTACATACGGAAGAACCAGCGGCCTGAATGAATATGAACTGAACCTGGAAGTCGCCTTAAAGCTGCAAACCGTGCTTGAGAGCCGCGGTTACCGAGTCATAATGATACGGACGACAAACGATGTAAACATAAGCAACGCCGAACGCGCCGAGATAGCGAACAGCGCGAACGCGGACGCGTTTATCCGTATCCACGCCAACGGCTCCGAGGATACGGGCGTAAACGGCGCCATGACCATATGCCAGACTTCAAACAGCCCGCATAACGCGGATCTGTATGAGGATAGCAAACGCCTGTCCGTTTCCGTGCTGGACGCGTTTGTCGCGGCGACTGGGAGCAAGAGGAACAGCGTATGGGAAACCGATACCATGAGCGGTATCAATTGGTGCCGCGTGCCGGTTACCATAATAGAGATGGGCTACATGACCAATCCGGCGGAGGACAAAAATATGGCTCAGCCGGATTATCAGGATAAAATGGCGAGTGGGATCGCCGACGGGATCGACGCGTTTTTTAGCGGACGGTAAGCGCCGCTCGTCTGCTTGAAGATATAGACAATCGGCTGATTGTTTGGTATCGTATTATTAACATCTGGAGGGGATTAGAATGGGAAGAAAATTGGATTTTGAAAAGAATGAAATTCTGTGGAAAGACCGCAGAAGGCGGCTGGGCCTGCCGCTCAGCTTCACTCGGTACGAAGTGACCGAAGATCGCCTTATTACGCGCAAGGGTTTTTTTAAAACCGAAACGGATGAAATCCTGATTTACAGGATAATGGATGTACGGCTCGTAAGGACGCTGGGGCAGAAGATTTTCGGCGTGGGCACAGTGACGCTGATCAGCTCGGATAAGTCGCAGCCCACGTTGCAATTAAAGAATATCAAACAACCCGACGAGGTGCGGATGTTTTTGAGTAAGCTGATTGAACAGCAGCGCGCCGCGCGCGGAATATCCAGCCGCGAGTTCCTTGTCGGAGGGGCTGAGCAGGATCTTGACGGGGATGGGGTTCAGGATTCGGACGGGGTTTGAGGAAATGATATAATTAAGCATAGAATTTTGATAGGAGCTTTGAAGGAGGCATTTTACATGACCATCAGGCCATCGACAGCGATCACGAATGAATATAACGATATTTCCGCGTTTTGTAAGGAAAGAGGCGAACCAATCTTCCTCACGAAAAACGGCGAGGGCGATTTGGTCGTCATGAGTATAGAGACATTTACTCAGCGTGAAGCCATGCTGGATTTGCGTGAGAAATTGTTGGAGGCGGAAGCGCAGTATCTGGGCGGAGCAAAAACCTACACAGTCACACAAGTAAGTGAAAGGCTTTTGGGTTACAAACAGTTTCCCAAAGCATATGAAACAATTGTAAAATGTAGTAAAATATAGTTGTAAAATTGGAAAAAATGGGATATAATCATTGCTGAGGGGATGAAGCATGAAAAC